>CAZISL010000092.1:0-10085 GCA_964541975.1 uncultured Chromatiaceae bacterium
CAACCTGAATCCCAAAAAAAGGTGCCGGATTAATTTCCTGATACGGAAGAACGAATCCGGCACCTTTATTCGCGTCAAAAGTTCGGTGTCTGACACCGGATAACCCCTGTTACGATGTATCGAGATTTCGTAGCAGCGTGACGAGGAGATCCATCATGATCAGAAACTCTGGAATCAGTCTATGTCTTGCGCTCGTGCTCGTTGCCTGCAGTAACGACTCGCCGGCAGACGCCGACTCGTCAGCCGTCGGTGACATGCAGAGGGCGGTGCCGGAAAGTGCCGACGTCGCCGAAGCCAGCGAGGCGACGGGTCCGTTCGAGATGTCGGTCGCCGACGTTTTCAACATCAGCGGGCAGGGCGTCGTGGTCACGGGTCGCGTCGAGAGCGGCTCGATTTCGGTGGGCGAATCCGTGTGCATTGCCGGCGGATCGCCGGTGACCGTCAAAGGGATCGAGATGATGAGAAAGACCCTGGAATCTATTTCGGCCGGCGACATGGGCGGGTTGATGCTGGAGGGTATTTCCAAGGACGACATCTCCAAGGGCGATGTCGTCAGGAGTTGCGGCTAATCGTCGCCCCGGCGTCGTGAGAAACCCTGACAGCTCCGGTGTCTGACACCGGAACTATTTTTTCTTCCAGGCGCCGCTCGCGTCCTGGTAGTAGTTTCCAGGCTTGGTTTTTTGTATCGCCAGTTCGTAAAAGCGGTAGGCGACCTGTTCGACGGTCGCACCGGTGTCGGTCGCGGTCTGCTGGAACTTGGCCAGGCGCTTCGCATTCACTTCCGCGATGAGCGCCGCAGTATCCGCACTGGCCGGCGTCTCGACCGCGGCGACGTAACCGGTATTGGCTTCACCGACGAGGCCCTGCTGCTTGGCCGTGCCGATATCGCTGGCCCACGCGGTCTGCGCGGCAAGGGTCAGGAAAATCACTGCAAGTAGGTTCTTCATTGCGGTCACCCTCAGAATACTTCGCTGTCGTCTTCAAACAGGTCTTTCAGTTCGTCGTCCACCTGCACGCGAATGTCATGCTGGATCTTCACGTTCAGGTTGATTTCGATCGGTTCTTGCGGCGCTTGCACCTTGACGGTCGGCGTGCAGGCGGCGACAGAGGCGAGCAGAATCAGCGAAATGAGTAGTGTCTTCATGGCCGTATGGAACCCTCGTTGTGCCTCTTCGCGAGCTTAACCGATGCCTTCGGACCGCGGTAGTGCCGTCGCCTACTGCGCGGTCTTGCGCGCGAGAATATCCTCGATCGACCGGGTCGCCCGCAGACTCCTCAGCAACTGTGGAATGTTGTTGTCGATGCCGAGGTTCAGGATCACCGGCTGCTTGTTGTCCATGTCGGGGTTGATACCCGATAGTCTCATTTGCAGCAGCAGGTCCCCGGCCTCGTTGTAGTTGACGTCCGACGTCAACGAGTCGAACTGGAAGTTGGCGAGTGCCACCGACACCAGGTCAAGCGGTGAATCGGAAGTCCCGGATTCCACCAGCTCGATACCCGGCCGATAGCGAATCACGCCGCCGGGCGGGTCACTCTCGAGTCGTCCGTTAGTGATCGTCAATTGCATGTCGTGGATCGAAACCGGTATCACGCCGGAAATACTCCCGATGAGTTCAATGTCGCCGAAGTCTACGAGCTTCATGATGAACGGCAGCTGAATTGACCGCGGCCTGAGCGTTATGTCGTTGCGCAACTCTTCCAGGCCGAAGCGAAACGGGTCGGCCATGATGTGCCCGCCCAGCGCGGACAGCGACAGGTTATCGACCTGTACCGCTTGCTTGTCAATGTCCAGTGCGACATTCGCCGCGATGCGTTCCAGCGGCAGCCCGATGTCGATCAACTCGACCTCGAGCGCCGTCGGCGCGGCGCGAATGCCGGTGGTCGAATCCAGGTTTGCCTTCAGCGTCGTGCTCAGGCCGGCGAACGCCGTGTCGTTATAGCGTCCCGCCAACTGGTCGGCCCGCTGCGTCAGCGTGCCGGCGTACTCCAGGCCGTCGGCCCCGGTCTTCCAGTCCAGGTCGAGATCCGCCGACCAGCTGCCGGCCACGACGTCCCACGCATACGGCCACTGCACCAGGCGGCCGGAGAGATGACCGCTGTCGAAGCGCAGCTTGGCATCGCGGACCGCGACGGTGCCCGTTGCTGTCGTCAGGTCGTGCGCTGCTTCGACGCGTGCCGACAGGGCGTCGCCGCCGGCGAGTTCGAGCGCCGCCGACATGCGGCCGTCGCGCAGCGACAGGTTGCCCGCGATGCCCGGCACGACGATACCGGTGCCGTCCCACGACAGGGTCGCGGCCTGCGGCTCGATCGAGACCTCAGCGTTGGCCGCCGCGCCGCCGTCGCGAACGCGCAGCGTCGTGAGCCGAACGGGTCCGGATACGAGCAGGCCCTCGCGGTCGGTCGCCGCGTCGACCCGCAGGTCCAGCCGGTCCGCATCGATGCGCCAGCCGCCGTCGCCGATCGCCAGTTGCGCACCGTCCAGCCGCGTCGTCTCGACGGACGCGACTGATAGTGCGGGTAGCTCGACCCCGCTCAGCACCAGGCCGGCATCCGGCCCGATAGCAACGCGGGCCCATTCTTCAATGACCGATCCTTCGCCGACCGATCCTTCCACGTCCGATGCGACGATCACAATCGTCAGCGGCGCCGCCAGCCTCACACCAGCAATCTCGACGTCGCCGAATTCAACCGGCCCGGTGTCGGCCGACACCTGCACCGCGCAGCGCATTCCCGCGCGGCAGTCGAGCTCGCGAAGGCGCATCGGGACGGCGGGAATCGAGTCGGTCGTGGCTTCAACATCGACTGCGTCGACCCGCGCCGTCCATTCAAGTGACGGGTACTTAAGGCTGGCCTCCAGCGGTGCCGACGCTGTCGCGCGCAGCCGCAGGGCGGAGTCGTCCGCCACCCGGTACCGTGCGGTCATCTCGTCGGCGAGCGAGAGGTTCGCACTCGCGTGAGCGGACGCCGGTCCGTCGGACCCCAGCTCGATCGCCACCGGACCGGCCAGCTCCGCGTCGAGCACGACCGCGCCGGGCGGCAACAGCCCGGTGGACTCGAGCACCGGCACCCACGGTGAAGCACTGACCGTCACGTCCCCGGTCATCGCGACACCGCCGTCATGGCTGCGCAGGTCCAGTCGCAGGATGAGCGCGTCGGCGTGGTCGCCCGCCGTGGCTGTCACGACAGCGCGATGGAGCGCATCATCCACGCGGTCGACGTCGACGGTGACGTCCACCCCGACAGCGTCCATCGCGTCGATCGCCGGGACGCGCAGTGCCAGTTCCAGTTGCTGTCGCGAGCCCCGGGTGCGCCACACGACGTCGCGGGCCGGCGGGAAGCCGGGCGTCGCCAGCTGGCCGATGGTCACCTCCGTGTTCGGCACGCTGTCCGGCAGTTCGAGCAGCGTCCGCAGCAGCGGCGCCAGCGGTGCGGGCGCGGCATCGGTGTCCGCCGGCGTCAGCAGCAGTTGTCCGATCTCGATCCGCCTGGCGCCGGCGCCCGTGCCGCTCACCGGATTGCTCACCGGATAGGCCAGATCGACAATCTCGTAGCGAGTGCCGCCGCCCTGTTCGAGCGTGAGTTGCGACAAGCGGACCGTGCGGGTGCCGATACTCTGCACGGACAGCTCGGTCGCTCTCATATCGAGGCCCCGAAGCGCGGCATTCACGGCCGTGCGGACGAGCGATTCGCGATAGTAGTGGACGACCGCGGCAGCGATCGCCAGCACCAGCAGAACAACGACGACCGTATATTTAAGAGCCTTCAAGGCGGATTCCAGGCTGGGTGTGAGACGCCAATTCTTACACGTCCGCCGAGCCGCAATCTTCTTTCAATCGGCGTAACCCGTCAGTTCCACGTAGCCGCGTCCCGATATCGGTGCTGTACCACTCGCGCCGGTGACATTCACCGCACCTTCCCAGTAGCGCACGGTCGTGAACAGCTCCTGATTGGCGATGACAGGCGTCACGGTGACGTCGAGATCGAACCGCGGCACGCGCAGCGTCCAGCGTGATGGATACTCACCACCTTCGGGACTCGCCCACGTGTCGGTGACCCTGATCTCGACGTCGTCGGCCCTCAGTTGCGACGCGACGCCGTCACGACTCACCCAAGTGCCGCTGCTAGATGCATCCTGTGTGCCGTCGGTCTTGCGCAGCTGGTAGAACATCAGGTCGCTGCCGTCCGAGAGCTGCAGGGCGAACCAGTCCCAACCGACCTGATCGAGCGCGAGGGCGCTCGTGCTCCATTCGCGATCGAGCCAGGACAAGCCGGACACGCGATGGTCGCGATCGCCGATGCGAATCTTGCCGTCCGCGCTCATCCGTGTGATCGAGTAGTAATACGACGCATTGCCGGGCTCCGCTGACTTCTGCGACAGCCCGGCTGCGCCGTTGAGAATCGGTGGCCGCATTGGCGTCAGCTCGAGGTCGATGCCGAACGCCTCATCGTTGGCGCGCAAACGCCATGCTTCGCCGGACGACTGCGCGATCTCCCAGTCGTCGACCCAGACGCGGAACGGATCGGCCACTGCGCCGGCGAGTTTGACTGCCCCGCGCGAATACCGCTGCGCGACGAGGAAGCGTTCCCCGGCAGCGTCGGTGACCGCGAGGTGTGCGACGTAGACCTGGTTCGTGCGCCAGGCCGACGGCGAGGCGGGCACGGTCGGTGTCAGCGCGAAGCGAAAGATCGTCAGCTCGAAGCCGAAGCGCCGGTCGTCCGCATCGTCGAGGTTGCCCGTGATGTACCACCACTCGTTACGAAAGTCGGGGTGCGGGCCGTGATCCGCGGGGAACACGAAGGTGCGCGGTGTGAGCGCCCGGGTGAAACCCGCGTCGGCGTCGCTACCCAGCAGGGACGCGAGTTGCGACGGCGGCGCGTTGTTGTCGTCAGCGAGGCTGCTGCCGCCACAACCAAGCGCGGCGAACAAAACGACGAGACTTTGTATGAGTCTCGCCACGCTATTCCTCCCGCATCGCGATCGCGGGCTCGCTGCGCCCCGCCCGATACGCCGGGTAGAGCCCCGCGAGCAACGCCGCGCCGATCGCGAACGCCACCGACGCGACGAGGATGTCGGGCGCGACGGACATGTCGATCTGCCAGCCGAAAGCGCGGCGGTTGATGACCTTGATCAGCACATACGCCATGACGATGCCCAGCGGGATCGAGGCGAGCCCGCTCAGCAGACCGATGACGCCGGTCTGTGCCGTGATCATGCCGCCGACCTGCACCGGCGTCATGCCGAGCGCGCGCAGCGTCGCGAATTCGCGCGCGCGCTCGAGCTGCAGGGCGAGCATCGCCGACAGGATGCCGACGATCGCGACCCCCAGCGTCAGCCAATACAGCACGTCGGTAATCACGAAGGTGCGGTCGAAGATGCGCAGGGATTCCTCGCGAATGCCGGCGTTCGAAGCCACGCGTATGCTTTGCCGTCCGGCGGCGAGTGTCTGCGCAGCCGCGATCACGGCTTCGGCTTCGACACCGTCGCCGAGATAGAGGCCCACCGAGTCGATGGCGTCGTCGTCGAAATGGCGGCTGTACGTGGTTCGGCTGATCATGACCGCGCTGGCATTGATGTCGTAGCTCTGAAACGTGGCCGCGACCTCGAAGTCGCGTGGCCCGCGATCCGTCGGCAAGGTGATGATATCGCCGGCCCCGACCCCCGCCTGAAACGCGTAAGACTCCGAGACGAGCACGACGTCGCCGCGCTCCCACGCTGGCCAGATCGCGTCGGGATCGGCATCGAGTATCTCGGTGCCCGCGTAAGCACTCGGCGGCATCTCGATGACGCGCAGCTGTGTGCGCCCGCCGGCATCTTCGAGCAATGTGCTGCGCAGCGTGCTCGAGACCTCGACGCCGTCGAGCGTGCGGAGGTCGTCGGCCAGGGCCGGATCCATCGCGCCGCGGGTCACGCCGGCATAGACATCCGCCTGCAGCGTATTCCCGAGCCACTCGCTGACGGAGCCGCGGAAACTGTCGACCATGATGCTGACGCCGACCGTCGCCGAGATCGCGACGGCCAGTGCGACGATGGCGACGCCCGTGCGCGACAGACCTGAGGCGATGCCGGCTACGGCCAGGCGCGCTGACGTGCCGCCCAGCTTCGTGGCAAGCGGCGCCGCCCATATCGATGCGCAGCGCACGAAGAGCGGCACGCACAGGGCAAAGCCGAGGATCAGCATGAACACGGCCGTGAGCCCCGCGACGAGGTCGGTGCCGGAGAGCAGGATGAGCAGCACGGCCGCGAGCATCGTGCCGATGCCGATCATCGCCACTATCGGCAGCGCGCGGTGCGCCCGATGCTCGAGCGTGGAACGCTTCAACGCGAGCTGCGGCGGATACGAAGTCGCCTCGATGGCGGGCAGGGCCGCCGCAAGGAGCGCGGCGCCGACCCCGGCGAGCATGCCCTTGACGATCGAGAGCGTCTCGATGCTGATGCTCGTCACGTTGACGCGGAAATAGAAATCGTTGATCGAGCGCGAGACGAGGTCGAGCAATTGTTCGCCGAGCACGACGCCCAAGATAATGCCGAGCGTCGCTGCGACGACACCGACGAGGGCGGCTTCGACCAGGATCATCGCGAGCAGCTCACGTCGGGTGAGCCCCAGCGCGCGCAGCACGCCGATCAGTCTGCGCCGTTGCAGCACCGAGAAATTCACGCTGTTGAAGATCAGGAACAGGCCGACGAGCAGGGCCAGCAGGCTCATGGCCGTCAGGTTGGTCATGAACGCTCTGCTCATCTCGGCCGTCGCGCGGGTGCGCCCCGGCGCGGACAGGACCCGCGTGCCATCGGGCAACCGCTCGCGCAGTTCATCGAGCGCGGCGTCGTCGGCAAGCCGCAGGTCGATGCGGCTCAGCCAGCCGGCCCGGCCCAGCCACTCCTGTGCCGTGGCGATGTCGGCGATGAGGAGGCGATCCAGGCTGCCGCTGGTAGCACCGCCATCGCCAGGAAATACGGCCAGCAGCTCGGCAGCGCGCGGGCGGCCGTCGGCGATCAGTTCGAATGGCGCGCCCACGGCAAGCCCGAGCTCGCGAGCCGTAGGCTCCGAGGTCGTCACGACGCCGGGCCGGGTCAGGAAGTCGCGGAACAGGGTTTCGGTATCGGGCGTATCGGACTCCGCCGCGCTCGCTGCCGTCGTGAAGTTGCGAATCGATTGCTCGGCGAAGAGATCGACGCCCAGCAGCGATACGGATGCCCCGTCGATCATGACCGTGCCCTCGACGACGGGCGCGATCGAATCCATGCCGTGCGTAACGCGCAGCGCGGTATAGACGTCTTCGCTGACTCCGCGGGGTCCGCCGATGATCTGATGCGTGGCTTCGCCCGTGATCGCGTCCATCGACAACAGGAACGCTTTGCGCGCGCTCGCGTTGGCGAGATCCACGGCGACGATCACGGCAACGCCCACGCCAATGCCGAGCAGCGCAAGCACCAGCTGCCATGGGTGTCGCAGCAGGTAGGAGAAACTCGCGCGGTAAGTGACCGGGATCATCGGCCCGGCGCTTCCTCGAGCCGGCCGTTGTGCAGCTCGATGATGCGGTCGCAGCGAGAGGCGACCTGCGCACTGTGGGTCGCAATCAGCATGGTGCGCCCGCTTGCACGCACCAGCGTATCGAGCAGGTCGAGCACGCCCTCGGCCGTGCCGTCGTCGAGGTTACCGGTCGGCTCATCGGCCAGCAGCACGGCCGGCTGGTGAGCGAGTGCCCGCGCGATCGCGATGCGCTGCTGCTCGCCGCCGGACAGGACATCCGGATAGCTGTCGGCACGATCACGAAGCCCCACGGCCTCGAGCAGCTCGGCGATGCGCGCAGACGCATCCGCAGCAGGCACTCGGTTCAGCTCCAGGACGAGCCGCACGTTGTCGCCCACGTTCAGCGTCGGTACGAGGTTGAAGGCCTGGTAGACGAAGCCGATATGCTCGCGCCGAAACAGTGTGCGGTCGCGCTCGGTCAATCCGGTCAGATCGATACCCGCGACGGTGACGGACCCCGCATCCGGCGCATCGATCCCGCCGATGAGATTCAAGAGGGTTGATTTGCCCGAGCCGCTCCGGCCCCGGAGGGCCACAGTCTCGCCGCGCCCGATGTCCAGGTCGACCCCATCGAGCACGACGTGCTCGCGCTCACCTTCGCGAAAACGACGGCAAAGACCGCGAAGCTGAATTTCCTTGGTGGCGTCAGGGCACATATATATAGAGAGTTCTATTGTAGTCGCGGTTGGAGACGAACAATTCACGCGTCGGGCGTCAGTGAAGGAGTAAAAACAGGTTTCAGGGGGCAGTATTTACCCTGACCCTGTTGACTACGGGGTACCGGGTACTTCTCAAACAATTCGCTGACCACCTCCGGCACGACGTACTGCAGATTCTCCAAGGAGTCTGCACCCAAAAATAGCAGTAGTCAGTAGTTGGTGTCAGACACCGCGCCCCATCACAAAGAACCGGCCATCCCGATAGACATGAACGTGGCGCGGTGAAGGGTCACCCATCCAGATCAGGAAGACGCACCGGCACCTGATCGCGTTTCCGCCGGCGCCGCGATGCGCACGACGATCGCCATGCACAGCACGATCGCATTGAATACGCCGACCAGCAAGAATGGTCCTGCGGGGCCGACGCTGTCGAACAAGCGTCCGCCGATCGCGGAGGCGACCACGACGGCGGTGACGACACAACAGACGACCGCGACCCCGACGAGTCCGAAGATCAGTATCTGCGTGACCTCGGCCCAGAAGACCAGGTCGCCTGTGATGGTGCCCTGTTCGTCCTCGGGTATGCCAAGGTTGACCGTCAGTACATACGGCGTGGCGACCGCCACGAATGCCAGCAGGCCGATCGTCGTGAACGCGCCGAACGCCAGCGACCACATATTGCCGTGGGTCACCCTGGCGGTCAGGTCGAATGGGCCGAACCGCAGCCCGTCGCGTTTTGCGGTCGCATTATCTGTCATTGCTGTAGCCGAAAAATGCTGCCAGCTCCACCCGTCATCATCCTGGAGCAGTCATCAACCTGGATCCAGAGAATGACGGGCAGGGATATTACGACAGCGATAACCCCGGTCGAATAACTTCATGTTCGCGAGTCTAACCGCGGACCGACAAATTGGTGTCAGACACCGGCACCGGAAACCCCCACCAGCGCCGGCACCTGTTCGCGCTACTCGATGCGCTCGGCCGCGCGTTTCGCGAGTGGATCCCAACACTTTAAGAATAGAGGCGTTGGACCCCAATCATCTGCGAGCGACGAAGTCCGGCAACGTCGCAGCGTGTGACTTCGATTTCCGACGACGTGCGGACGCTGCCCGTCGACGGCATGGCCAGTGTCGACCGCAGCGGGTTGATGCCGGCTAGAACAAAATCCGCGCAAACCCCGCATAGAACAGATCCGGTGATAGCTCGATCACGGTGGCACTGCCGGACTGTTTAGGCAGGTTGATCAGATACAGCGGTTCGGTGGTGGCGGCGAGCGAGAACGGGCTCGGCGCTTGCGTTGCATCCGGATCACGCGGCAGGACCCGGGACACGGCGACAAACCAGCCCTCGTCGGGTAATTCCAGTGAACGGCGGCGTTCGGTTTTCATCCCGAGGTCGATGAGCAGGTGCGCCAGTTGGGAGCGGCCGTCGTTGATATGCATCATCAGGGCGATGTCCGGCTCGTCCCCGCGCAATATCGTCAATGCGTCCGTCTGCAGCGCGGACTCCATGATCGCCTGCATCGCCGCGTCACTCATTTCGCGAAATGACAGCACCGTTACACTCGCTTCCTCCTTGGCGACGGCATAGAACTGCGAAATCGCCAGTGCCCGCAGGCCGAACGCCCCCAGCAGGCTCACGACAAACACGCCGACCCAGACGCCCATGGCCGTGGTGCGCGGCAGCGGCTGCCAGTCCTTACCTTCGCGCGGCCTGCGGAACGGGTTAAACATTGCCACCCGTGCAAGGTAAGCATCGCTTTCGCTGCCGTAACGCTTGCGGATGGTTTCTTCCTCGTGACGCGCGAGCATGTAGTAGAGCCCGAGCATCATCAGGTAGGTGACCAGGATAAAAAACCGCGGCCACAGCAGCAGGAACCCGGCACCGCCAATGATCA
>CAZISL010000093.1:0-21958 GCA_964541975.1 uncultured Chromatiaceae bacterium
TCCCGCCGAGATCAGCGGTCGCGACGGTACAGGTGAATGGTTTTTTCTTCGGAGGACTTCGGTGACGCATGATCGCAGTTGCTGCACCCGGTCTGATGACGTCGGCCGCGTTGCCAGCGCCGCCAGATCGCGAACAGAACGACGGCGAGCACGATGCAGAGCGCGACGATTTCCTGGATGCCAATTTTCATAAGCCGATCTTCATAGGCCGATCTTCATAGGCCGACCTTCATAGGCCGATCTTCATAGGCCGATCTTCATAGGTAATACTCCACGACCGATTAGCTGCCCAGCTGGTAGATCAACAATGCGCCCAAGTAGCCAATGCCGGTCATGTAGGTCCATGCGAAAATCGGCCAGCGCCAGCCATTCGTCTCGCGGTAGATCACTGCTACTGTCGCGACGCATTGCAGGCAGAACGCATAGAAAAACAGCATACCCAACACCATCGGCAGCGTGAACAGCACGCTGCCGTCCGGGCGGCGCGCGTTTTTCAGTCGATCGGCCAGCGTGGTCTCGTTCGCTTCCCCGTCGCCCACCGCGTAGATCGTGCCAAGCACGGCGATGACGACTTCGCGTGCGGGAAACCCGGCCACGACGGCGGCGGACAATTTCCAATCCCAACCGAGCGGCTCGAACACGGGCTCGATGAATTTGCCGATTCGACCTAACGCGCTGTTCTCGAGCAGCTGCGCCGATTCGAGTTGATCGAGTTCCGTCAGCCGGTCCTCCAGCGCGGGGCCGGTGAGCTGCGCTTCCGTGGCCGCTCGCTGTTCGATAAATGCGTCCGTGATGGTGGCAGGGCGGGGAAAGTAGGCGAGGGCCCAAATGACGACCGCGACGGTGAAGATCACAGTCCCGGCGCGTGTCAGGAACACCTTCGCGCGGGACCACAGTTTGATCAGTACGGATCGCAGGCTCGGCAGGCGGTAGGGGGGCAATTCGATCAGGAACGTTGGTGCAGGGCCACTCAGCACCGTGCGCTTCATGAGCCAGGCCGTGAACACGCCGCCGACGATGCCGAGCACGTACAGGCCGAGCAGAACGAGGCCCTGGAGGTTGACGAATCCCCCGAGGTAGTAGCGTTCCGGCACGAACGCCGCGATCAGCAGTGCGTAGACGGGCAGCCGGGCGGAACAGGTCATCAGGGGCGCGGCGAGCATCGTCGCGAGGCGGTCGCGCCGGTCGGGAATAACGCGGGTCGCCATCACCGCCGGAACCGCGCAGGCGAAGGCCGACAGCATCGGAATGAACGATTGTCCCGACAGCCCGACGCTGCGCATCAGCCGGTCGGTCATGAACGCGACGCGCGGCATGTAACCCGAGTCTTCGAGAACAATGATGAACGCGAACAGGATCAGTATCTGCGGCAGGAAGATCACGACGCTGCCGACACCGGCGATGACGCCGTCGACCAGAAGGCTCGCGATCGCCCCCGGCGGCAGCAGGCCGGAAACGAGGTTGCCGAGCCACACCGACGCCGAGTCGATCAGATCCATCAGTGGCGTCGCCCACGAAAATACCGCTTGAAATACGGTGGCCATGACGAGGATGAACAAGATCGGACCGATGACGGGCTGGTTCGTAATGCGGTCGAGTCGGTCGGCGAACGTCGTCGGCGGTGGTTCGCGGGACTCGACGTCGTGCAGTACTTTCGCGATCAGGCCGTAGCGTGCCTTCGCTTCCATTGCCGCGAGCGAGCTGCCGGCGCTGAGTCGGCTCCGAATCAGTTGCAGCTCTTCGTACAGCGCCTCACCCGCCGTGTATTCAAACCGCCGCTCCGCGCTGCCTTGCGCGTCGATCAAGGCGCGTTCGACTTCGTATTCGGTCAGGTGCAGCCCGGCTTCGATGGTTTTGTGGTGCAGCTCTTTCGCTGCGTCGTGCACGGTCGGCAGCAGAATAGGTCGTGCGGGCGGCATTTCGTTCAGTGCCGCTGCGAGTCGCTGCTTGAGCGCCTCAAGGCCACCGCCGGCGCTGGCGACGATCGGCACGACGGTAACACCGAGTTCTCTGCCGAGGAGATCGCAGTCGATGCGTATACCTTTCTTTTCGGCCAGGTCCGTCATGTTGACGGCGAGAATGATCGGCAGATCCAGTTCCGCCAGCTGTGTGATCAGGAACAGGTTGCGGCGCAGATTCGTCGCATCGGCGACCGCGAGAATCGCTTTCGGCGTTGGCATCGATTCCACGTGTCCGAGCAGGACATCGATTGCGACCATCTCGTCCGGCGACTGGGCGGCGAGTGAATAGGCGCCGGGCAGATCCACGAGCGTGACGGGTCGTTCGTCGAGTGTCACGCTGCCGGTATGACGCTCGATCGTCACGCCGGGGTAGTTCGCGGTCTTTTGGGTGAGACCGGTCAGTGCGTTGAATAGCGTGCTCTTGCCGGTGTTCGGGTTGCCGATCACGGCGATGAACGGGCCGCGCTCCGATTCGGTCTCGGCGGCGGATCGATCCGCCGATCGTGTCGCCGGGCTATTCATCCATCGGGGTGAGTATGACGTGGCGGGCCTCGGAGCGCCGCAGCGACAGCGCGTATCCCATGATTTCGACCTCGATCGGATCGCCGCCGATCGCGCGACGAATCACAGCTACCTCTGATCCTTCCAGCAGCCCGAGCGCCATAAGCCGTTGAATCAGTGGGCCATCACCGTTGATGGCGGCGATTGTTGCCAATCTTCCGATGTCGAGTTCGTCCAGTGTCATTCATGCGTTCCGAAGCAATCCGGGGGCGGCACGCATTGTAAATGAGAATCATTGTCGATTGAACCCCTGTGGGCTCGGCAACCGGGGCGGAGACGGGCAAAGTTGCGGCGGATCAGGCGGCGTGGCCGCCGGATTTCGCGTCGGCGCGAACCTTGATCGATTCGACTTCGCGTTCGTAGGCGCGCGCGAATTCCTCGCTGAAAGCTTCCGGCAACCGGCCGCTTTCGCCGTGTGCGAGGGTGCGAAAAGTTTCTTCGTAAAGTTCCCAGTATTTCAGGCGGTTGGCGCTAGCCAGCAGCGGATTGCGCTTCAAACCCTGGTCAAACTGCAGGCGCAGTTCGTCTGGATCGAACCGTTCCATGAAGTCGCTCAGCGCCTGGACCATGGCCCGGGGGACGGCCTTCTCGTGCGCGTCGATCTCCCTGAATGCTGCGGTGATGGCTTCGCGGGACGACAGATAGGACTCGCTACGGTCGCCCAGCAGGTATTGCAATGCTTCCGGAACCGTCGGCGAGAATTTCAGCGGGTTGTTACCGCCGCCCTGGATGATTGTCTGCGAGAGGCGAAACGCACTTTTCAGTTGCGCCCGCTGTCGCATCAGGTTCATGAGTCCACCGACGAGGCTCTGCAGCAGCAGGCCCGCTGTCTGCAGGACGTCCGCCGGGTTCACGCCCGCGAGGTCCGTCGGTTTCAGGCCGGCGGCTTCGAGCAGGATCTCGATCGCCCTGTCTTCGGCTGCATGACTCGCCATTTCCGCGCCGTCGAGAATCTTGTGTGCTTCGATGCGCGCGCTCAGCTGACTGTTTTGTTCGGCGGCATCACCGTCGCTGAGGTGCCGGGCCAGCAAGGATTCGTCGTTCATGCGTCGCTCGTCGACGAGCTGCAGTTCCACCGAATCGTCTTCTTCGACGAGTTGGGCCCGCACGACCGAATCGCGCATGCCATCGTCCAGCGCATCTTCGGCGTCTTCCGTGATCTCGCAGATCATGTCGAAGTCGCCAAGTCGCATCCGGTCGCCGTCGAACAGTCGCTGCGGGTGGCCGCGGCCGACCGGGGCGTCGGCGGTGTTTATGTAAACGCCGTTTCTGCTCGTGTCGACGATGTAGTAGGCGCCACCCTGACAATCGATGAGTGCGTGCCGTCCCGAGATATACCTGTGCGGATCGGGCAGCACCCAGTCATTGTCGGGATTGCGGCCGATCGTGCCGCCGCACGCCACGAAATCCATCGCGGGTTTCTCGCCGAGGAGGCGCTTGTTGTCACTGACTATGCGGAGACGCAGGGGCATCGAGACATTCCATCTGACCACACACATTGCTCCAAGCGCCCAGCGGCGCCGCCGGAGCGGTTTCCGGGCGGAAATCATGGCCGATGCGCCGCGGGCATACCGGGCGGCAGTTCACATTTCACATAGGTCGCGGCGTCGCATCAGGCGGTTTCGGGCCTCGAGACTTGCGCTATAATCCGCGCGCGGTTGGCGCGTCCCTTGTCTACTTGACTTAATCTTCGACCCGATGGCTCAGCGGTTACTTTACCGAATCGTCTTCATGAACCAAGGCAAGATCTATGAGATCTATGCCCGCAGCATTGCGCATGGCGAACTGTTCGGCTTCATAGAGGTTCAGGATCTCGTCTTCGGCGAGCGTAGTTCCGTGGTCGTCGATCCTGCTGAAGAAAGGATCAAGTCGGAATTCGCTGGTGTGCAGCGAACCTACATCCCGATGCACGCCGTCTTGCGTATTGATCAGGTCGAGAAGCAGGGCGTCAGTAAAATAAGCAATATCGAGGGCGACAATATCGCGCACTTCCCGGTGCCGATGTATACGCCGGGCACCGACGGCGGTGAGTAAGCGCCGCGACCGGGCCTTCACGTCTACCATGCAATCCCATCTCGCCGGAAATAGGATGGTTCGGGTGGTGAACCACTGATGCTGCAGATCCGGGGTTCGTCCGCGCGGTCGGAATTTCGCAGTGAGCAGTTGTTGGCCAAAGTGCGCGGAGCCGTCACAGGGGTCGATGCCATTTATTCCCAGTACGTGCATTTCGTCGACGTCGACGGGGCACTGAATGAGAACGAAGAGCGCACGTTGCGAGAACTGCTGACGTACGGCAGCCACGCACAGGCGCCTGACGCGCATAGCGATTCGCGGTCGGCATTGCTCGTCGTTATTCCGCGGGTCGGAACGATCTCGCCGTGGTCCAGCAAGGCTACGGACATCGCCCATACGTGCGGGCTGGCGACCGTGATGCGCATCGAGCGTGGTATCGAATACCGCATCGTGACATCGCGGCCGCTCGGTCCAGGAGAGTCGGAGGCCGTCGCGGACTGCCTCTACGACCGCATGACCGAATCGGTCGTCGTCGATCATGTCGACGCCGAGTCACTGTTCGGTCATCACGAGCCCGGCCGGCTTGGCCACGTTCCAGTGGTGCAAGGTGGCCGCGGCGCGCTCGAGCGCGCCAACGGCGAGCTGGGATTGGCGCTGTCCGAAGACGAAATCGATTACCTCGTCGAAAAATTCACAGAACTGGACCGCGATCCGACGGACGCCGAACTGATGATGTTCGCGCAGGCGAATTCCGAGCATTGCCGGCACAAGATATTCAACGCCGCCTGGATCATCGACGGGGAGCAACGGGACGAGACGTTATTCGGCATGATCCGTTCGACGCATGCGAATAATCCGCGCGGAATCCTGAGCGCATACTCAGATAATGCGTCCGTCATGGAAGGCGGAGACGCGCGTCGCATCGTCGCCGATCCGGAAACCGGCGAATACCGTTTGTATGCGGAACCCGTGCATACGCTGATGAAGGTCGAGACGCACAATCACCCGACTGCAATAGCGCCCTTCCCGGGCGCGGCGACGGGTAGCGGCGGCGAGATCCGTGACGAGGGTGCGACGGGCCTCGGCGCTCGACCCAAAGCGGGCCTGACCGGATTCTCCGTCTCGCATCTCGAGCTGCCGGGGGACCGTCAACCATGGGAGAACACGATCGGCCGGCCCGGACGCATAGCATCCGCGCGCCAGATCATGACCGAGGGGCCGATCGGCGGAGCGGCATTCAATAACGAGTTCGGCCGGCCCAATATTCTCGGCTACTTCCGGACCTTCGAGATGCCGAACGGCGCGCACGCGAATCGGAGCTGGGGTTATCACAAGCCGATCATGATCGCCGGGGGCGTCGGCGCGATTCGGACCGAAGACGTGCTGAAAGGGGAGGTGCCGACCGGCGCATTGCTGATCGTTCTCGGTGGGCCGGCGATGCTGATCGGCCTGGGTGGCGGCGCCGCGTCGTCGATGGGCAGCGGCACGAGCACCGAAGATCTCGATTTCGCGTCGGTCCAGCGAGGCAATCCCGAAATTCAGCGTCGTGCACAGCAGGTGATCGACAGCTGCTGGTCGGCTGGGGTAACCGGTGGGAAGAACCCCCTCGTCATTGTTCACGATGTCGGCGCCGGCGGTTTGTCGAACGCGCTGCCGGAACTGATCGATCACAGTCACCGCGGCGCCGAAGTCGATTTGCGCAAGGTGCCGAACGACGAGCCGGGAATGTCGCCGCTCGAAATCTGGTGTAACGAGGCGCAGGAACGCTATGTTCTCGCGATCATGCCCGACGCGCTCGAATGGTTCGATGCGGTTTGTCAGCGCGAGCGGTGTCCGTATGCCGTGTTGGGAGAGACCGATGACACCGGGCACCTGCGCGTCGTCGATCCCTTGCTCAACGACGATCCGGTCAACATGCCTCTGGAAATCCTGCTCGGCAAGGCGCCGAAGACGACCATGCGCGTTGAGCGCGCTCGCGACGCCCACGCGCGCGCGAATTTCGGCGGCATCGACATCGAGGAGGCATGCAAGCGCGTCCTGCGTTTCCCAACCGTCGCGGACAAGACATTCCTGATTCACATCGGCGACCGAACGGTCGGCGGGCTCGTGACCCGCGATCAGAACGTCGGGCCGTGGCAGGTGCCGGTCAGCGACGTCGCGGTGACCTGTCTCGACTACGAAGGCTATCGCGGCGAGGCTATGGCGATGGGCGAGCGTTCGCCGGTCGCCGTAACCAGTCCCGCCGCGGCCGGTCGGCTTGCGGTCGGAGAGGCTGTCATGAACATCGCCGCGGCCGACGTACCGGCTCTGGACCAGATTCGCCTGTCGGCGAACTGGATGGCGGCTAGCGGCGTGGTCGGAGAAGACGAGGCGCTTTTCGATACCGTCAGCGCAGTGGCCTCATTGTGTCGCGAGCTCGACATCGCAATTCCGGTCGGCAAGGACTCTCTCTCGATGCGGACGAAATGGGACCAGGATGGCGACGAGCACCAGGTCGTTGCGCCGGTTTCGCTCATCGTCAGCGCCTTCGCGCCGGTCGAAGATGTCCGCAGGACCGTGACGCCACAGTTGATCGACGATGCAGAAACGTGCCTTTGCCTGATCGATCTCGGTGCCGGGCGCGACCGGCTCGGCGCCTCGTCCCTGGCGCAGGTCTATGAAATTGCAGGCGGGGAGACGCCGGACCTCGACGAACCCGCCAAACTCGCCCGCGCGTTCGCATTGCTCCGCGACCTGATTCGCGATGGCGTCGTGCTCGCCTACCATGATCGGTCCGATGGAGGCTTGTTCGCCACGATTTGCGAAATGGCGTTCGCCGGGCGGCGCGGGGTCGAACTCGACATCGACGTATCCTGCGATCCCATCGGCGCGCTGTTCGCGGAGGAACTCGGCGCCGTGATTCAGCTGCGGAATGCCGACGTCGAGTCCGTACAGCAGCGGTTCGACGCCAGTGGGATTGGCGATGTCATCACGCGCCTCGGCGATATCGTCGGCGGCGAACGAGTGCGAATCAGTCGTGGCGACATACTCCTCGTCGACTTTTCACGCACGGACTTGCACGAAATCTGGTCTACGGTCAGCTATCGGATGCAGGCGCTTCGCGACAACCCCGTGACCGCGAGCGAAGGGTTCGATGCGACGCTCGATATCGAAGACCCCGGCCTGTCGCCGGTCGTTCAATTCGATGTCGGCGAGAATCCCGCCGCGCCTTATATCGGCGCGGCCGCGCGGCCCCGAGTCGCGATTCTCCGGGAGCAGGGCGTCAACAGTCATGTCGAAATGGCAGCTGCATTCGATCGTGCGGGGTTCGCGTCGGTCGACGTGCACATGACCGATATCCTGGCCGGGCGGCGCAGCCTGGATGAATTCACCGGCTTGGTTGCCTGCGGTGGGTTCTCCTATGGCGATGTGCTCGGCGCCGGCGGTGGCTGGGCCAAGTCGGTGATGTTCAATCCGCGCGCGCGCGAGCAGTTCGAGTCGTTCTTCGAGCGGCCGGACAGTTTCTCGCTGGGTATCTGCAATGGTTGTCAGATGCTGTCTGCGTTACACGAAATCATTCCCGGCACGCAGCACTGGCCGCGGTTCGTGCAGAACGTTTCCGAGCAGTTCGAGGCGCGTCTCAGCCTGGTCGAGGTTCTTAATTCGCCTTCGGTATTTCTGGGTGGTATGCAAGGATCGCGATTGCTGATCGCGACGTCCCATGGGGAGGGGCGCGCCGAATTCGATGATGACTCGAGTCTCGCAATCCTGAACCAACAAAACACGATCGCGATTCGCTATGTCGACAACCACGGCAGGCCGGCCGAGACCTATCCGGCCAATCCGAATGGCTCGCCGGATGGCGTTGCCGGCTTCTGTTCCGCGGATGGGCGCGTCACGATCATGATGCCTCACCCGGAGCGTGTGTTCAGGTCGGTTCAGCATTCGTGGCTGCCGGACGAATGGCAAGGAGAAGACGGGCCGTGGATGCGGATGTTCTATAACGCCCGCGCGTGGGTCGGCTAGTCCGGCCTGTCAGTTCCGGCGGATCGAGGCGAATTCGTTGTCACGCGTTGGGTTTACATTCCACCTGATTTTTCTCCCGTAGCTGCTATCGTCGCTGGGTCGCGTGCACGAAATTTGAATCGATGGTGATTACTGGACACGCTGCAGGTAAGGCGGAGGCGAGGGTACTTCTGCGTTTCCTCACGGTCGCGCTGGTCGCAATACTGAATGCCGGCGTCGCAGAGGCTTCCTTCGAAGTGAACCGCATTCTGATCGGCGATGTGCCCGACGGCACGCCCGGGCTCGGTGGCGCCATCCGTACCCGGCGCGATCCGTACGCGGGTGATTACGGTGATACGGGCTTCGAGCCCTTGTACCTGTTCGAGGGCAAGTGGTTGTACTCCAACGGCACCTCGGCTGGGCTGCACGTATTCGACAACGAAACGTTTTTTTTTCGACCTGAACTTTCGTTTTCGCTTCGGCAAGCTGAACCCCGACGATTACGCGAGCATCCCGGACGAGTTACCGATGCGGCAGGCGACGATCGAAGGCGGAATCGCCACGGGCTTTCGCACTCGACTGGGCGATTTGCGGCTCGAGTGGGGTCACGACGTGCTCGGGCGCAACGACGGACAAGAATTGGATCTTACGTATCGCTATACGTTCGACGACCGGAATCTGAAGATCTCGCCATTCATCACGCTGTCGTACCTCGACGCAAAGCTCGCCAACTACTATTTTGGAGTTACGGAGGAAGAGTCGCAGCTTACGGGTATCCCCACCTATGAGGTCGGTGATACGAAGAACGTCTCGATCGGCGTCAACACCTACTGGCAGGCGACCGACCACATCTTTTTCTATGCGAATCTAGGTTTCGATCTGTTGAACAACGATATCACCGCCAGTCCGATCGTTACCCAGAATTTCGATTCGACGCTATTCGTGGGCGGCGGCTATCTCTTCGGCCCGGTCCGCGATTCCAAGTACGTATCGCCCGACCGTGCCGGCGAATGGTCCTGGCGCGTCAACTACGGATATGCGGGCGATTCGAACATTGCCAAGGAGCCGATGACCGGCGACCTTGAGCATAGCGACAAGGCCTATACGAAGATCGCTGGTTTTGCGCTCGGGAAACTGCTGCAGGAAGCGCAGCTTTTCGATATCTACGGCAAGCTCGCAGCCTATCGCCACATAGAAGACCCATACCAGTGCGACTTCTGGAGTTTCGCGGCGTACGTCATGGGCATCGGCAAGGCCTATCTGCCCTGGTCGGATAAGCTCGCATTTCGCTGGGGTTTTGGCATGGGCGCGTCCTACGCGCAGCAGGTACCGATCCTCGAGCAGATCAAGCAGGCGGAAAAAGACCGCAATACGAACCGGTTTCTCACCTACCTGGAGTGGACCGTCGACTTTCCGATCGACAGTGTCATCAAGTCAAAGCTCGTCAGGAATTGCTTTCTCGGGCTCACGGTCGTGCATCGTTCGGGAATCTTCTCCTCGTCGGTTCTGAACGGCGAGGTCGGGGGCGGGTCGGACTACTACACGGGGCACATCGAGTGTCTTAGGTGACGCGGGCGAAAACCTTAAGCTTGCGTCGTCTCGCGATTAGCCGGTGATCGACTTGTAGCGTATGCGGTGTGGCGTGTCGGCGGCCGTGCCGAGGCGACGATAACGGTCGGCTTCGTAGTCTTCGTAGTTGCCCTGAAACCACGTGACTTTGCTGTCACCCTCGAAGGCGAGGATGTGCGTCGCAATTCGGTCGAGGAACCAGCGATCGTGTGAGATCACGACGGCGCAGCCCGGGAAGTCGAGCAAAGCCTCTTCGAGCGCGCGCAGCGTTTCCACGTCGAGGTCGTTCGTCGGCTCGTCCAGCATCAGCAGGTTTCCCCCGGAACGGAGTACCTTGGCTAGATGCACGCGGTTGCGTTCACCGCCGGACAGCTGACCGATCGATTGTTGCTGTTGCGGTCCGCGGAAATTGAAGCGGCCGACGTAGGCACGCGATGAAGTCTCATAGCCGTTCACGCGAATCAGGTCGTCTCCGTTCGAGATCTCCTCCCAGACGGATTTGGAAGCGTCGAGTGCCTGCCGCGACTGGTCGACGTAGGCAAGCTCCACGGTTTCGCCGCTGCTGATCTGCCCCGAGTCGGGTTCCTCCTGGCCGGACAGCATCTTGAAAAGTGTGGTCTTACCCGCACCGTTCGGGCCGATGACCCCGACGATCGCGCCGGGTGGGATCTGGAAGCTCAGGTCGTCGATGAGTAGCCGGTCGCCGAAGCCCTTGCGCAGATTCTCGACCTCGAACACGACGTCGCCGAGTCGCGGACCCGGTGGGATGTAAATCTCGTTGGTCTCCTGACGTTTCTGGAATTCCTTCGACGTCAGCTCCTGGAAGCGGCTCAGGCGCGCCTTGCTCTTGGCCTGTCGCGCCTTCGGATTCGCGCGTACCCACTCGAGTTCGGCCTTGATCGACTTCTGATGTGCGGCTTCGGTTTTCTCTTCCATGGCCAGCCGCGCCTCTTTCTGCTCGAGCCAGGACGAATAATTTCCTTCCCACGGTATTCCGTAGCCCCGGTCCAGTTCCAGGATCCAGCCGGCGACATTGTCGAGGAAGTAGCGATCATGCGTGATCGCGACGACGGTCCCGGGGTACTTGTCGAGGAATTGCTCGAGCCACGCGACGGATTCCGCATCGAGGTGGTTGGTCGGCTCGTCCAACAACAGCATGTCGGGCTCGGACAGCAACAGGCGGCATAGCGCCACGCGTCGTTTCTCACCGCCCGACAACTTTTCGATCTGCGCTTCCCAGTCCGGCAAGCGCAGCGCGTCCGCAGCCATCTCGAGCTTGCGGTCGACTTCCCAGCCATTGGCCGCATCGATCTTGTCCTGCAGCGTGCCCTGCTCCTCGAGCAGCGCGGTCATCTCATCGTCGTCGAGCGGCTCTGCGAAGCGTTCGCTGATTTCGTTGAAGCGCTGCACGAGCCCGAGCGTGTCCGCGACGCCTTCCTCGACGGCCCGACGGACGGTCTGGTTCGCGTCGAGTTCGGGTTCCTGCTGCAGGTAGCCGATCTTGATCCCGGGTTGCGGGCGGGCTTCGCCCTCGATCTCCTTGTCGACGCCGGCCATGATTCGCAGCAGCGTGGACTTGCCCGCGCCATTCAGGCCGAGCACGCCGATCTTCGCCCCCGGGAAGAAGCTCAGCGAAATGTCGCGCAGGATGTGTCGCTTGGGCGGCACGATCTTGCCGACCTGGTTCATCGTGTATACGTATTGGGCCACGTCAGGGATCCGCTCATGGAAAGGAATCGGGATTATCCGCAATGCCGGGGAGCATGCAAACCGGATCGAATCTATGGGTATCGGCCGCACGAATACTCCAGCATGAGGGCGATTTCATGTGGCCTATCAATGGCCGGGCGCTCGGGTACAATATGCGCCCCTCGAGACCCTCTGCGGAGACTTTTGATGTACACAGGCGATTGGACCATTGCCGATTTCGATCCCGAGCTCGCTGCGGCCATTGCTCATGAGGAACAGCGTCAGGAAGACCATATCGAGCTGATCGCGTCCGAGAATTACGTGAGCCCGCGGGTCCTGGAGGCGCAGGGTTCCGTGTTGACGAACAAATACGCGGAGGGCTACTCCGGCAAGCGCTACTACGGCGGCTGCGAATACGTCGACGTTGCCGAGACGCTGGCAATCGAGCGCGCCTGTGAACTGTTCGGCGCGGACTATGCGAACGTCCAGCCGCATTCGGGATCGCAGGCGAATGCTGCGGTCTACATGGCACTGCTCGAGCCTGGCGACACGGTTCTCGGCATGAGCCTCGCCGAGGGCGGACACCTGACGCACGGATCGCCGGTCAATTTTTCGGGCCGGCTCTACAATATCGTCCCTTACGGCCTCAATGACGAAGGCCTGATCGATTACGACAACGTCGCGGCGCTCGCACGGGAGCACAAGCCGAAGATGATCATCGCTGGTTTCTCGGCATATTCACGTGTCGTGGACTGGGAGCGCTTCCGCGCGATCGCCGACGAGATCGGCGCGTACCTGTTCGTCGATATGGCGCATGTCGCGGGCCTGTGTGCGACGGGCGAATACCCGAATCCGGTACAGATAGCCGACGTCACGACGACGACGACCCACAAGACGCTCCGCGGACCGCGCGGCGGCCTGATCCTCGCGCGCAAGAACGATGAACTGACGAAGAAATTCAACTCGCTGGTTTTTCCAGGTACGCAGGGCGGCCCGCTGATGCACGTCATCGCCGCGAAAGCGGTCGCGTTCCTCGAAGCGATGCAGCCGGACTTCGCGGGTTATCAGAAGCAGGTCAAGCAGAACGCACAGACGATGGCGTCCGTGTTGCAGCAACGCGGCTTCAAGATCGTGTCGGGTGGCACGGACAATCACATGTTCCTGGTCGATTTGGCCGACAAGGACATCACCGGTAAGGATGCGGATGCGGCATTGGGTCGTGCCAACATCACTGTCAACAAGAATGCCGTGCCGAAGGATCCGCGTTCGCCGTTCGTGACGAGCGGCCTGCGACTCGGTACGCCGGCGATTACGACGCGTGGTTTCGGCGGCGACGAAGTCACGGCGCTCAGCGGCTGGATCGCGGACATTCTCGACGATATCGAGGACGAAGGGCGCATCGACGAAGTCCGTGAGAAAGCGCTCGAGCTATGCCACCGATTCCCGGTATACGAGCGCTGATCGCGCGCTGATCGTGGGCGGCGGAGGCGACTGACAATGCGTCTACAATAGGCGCATGCATTGCCCGTTCTGCAGCCACCCGGAGACCAAGGTCATCGACTCGCGCCTGAGCGGTGAGGGTCGGCAGGTGCGCCGTCGGCGCGAATGCCTCGAGTGTCAGGAGCGCTTCACGACCTTCGAAACCGCCGAACTCGTCATGCCGCGGCTGATCAAGCGCGATCGCGCGCGCGAACCGTTCGATGAAAACAAGTTGCGTGCCGGCATGGTCCGGGCGCTGGAGCGTCGCCCGGTTAGCGCCGAAGCGATCGAGGAATCGATCGTGCGAATAATTCATTTGATGCAGACGATGGGTGAGCGCGAAATCCCTTCGCGAACCGTCGGCGAATTCGTCATGGAGGAATTGCGCGCGCTCGACGAAGTTGCCTTCGTCCGGTTTGCCTCCGTCTACAGAAGTTTTCAGGACGTGACTGAATTCCAGGAAGAGATCAATCGTCTGCGCGAGATGACGGACCGGGAACGCCGCCGCAACCAGATGTCATTACTGCCGGATGATGAGAAATGACGGACGATGGTCGCGATCACGCGTTCATGGCGCGCGCGTTGCAGCTGGCGCGGCGAGGACTCTATACGACAGATCCGAATCCGCGGGTCGGTTGCGTGATCGTTCGTGACGACGAGATCATCGGCGAGGGTTGGCACGAGCGCGTCGGTGGTCCGCATGCGGAGGTTGCGGCGCTTCGAGACGCCGGGCACGCCCCCGGCGCCACCGCGTATGTCACGCTCGAGCCCTGCTGCCATCATGGCCGCACGCCGCCTTGCACGGATGCTCTACTGAATGCGCGGGTCGCACGCGTCGTCATTGCGAGTGAAGATCCGAATCCGAGCGTGGCCGGCGAGGGCGTGGCGAAGCTGATCGAGGGCGGCATCGACGTTAAATGCGGAATCCTGGAAGGCGAGGCGCGGGCGATCAATGCGGGCTTCATGCAACGCATGCGAACCGGCAGGCCATTCGTACGCAGCAAGATCGCGACGAGTCTCGACGGCCGGACGGCACTCGCGAACGGCGCGAGCCAATGGATTACGGGCGAGGCGGCGCGCGGCGACGTGCAGCGTCTCCGCGCGCGGAGTTCGGCGATCATGACTGGCGTCGGTACCGTGTTGTCCGACGATCCGTCGCTGAATGTTCGCGCGCCGGATCTCGGTGATGTGTTGCAGCCCGTTCGAGTCGTCATCGATTCGCGTCTGCGAATGTCGTCACAGGCGAAGACCCTGGGATTACCGGGCGACGTAATGGTAATAACCGTGAACAGTGACGATGTGCAACGCCAGGCGCTGGTGGACGCGGGCGCCCGTGTCGAATGCGTCGACCCGACGGGCGACGGACGCGTCGATCTCGAATCCGCGCTTGCCAGGTTGGGCGAACTCGACATCAATGAGGTCCTCGTCGAAGCCGGTGCGGAACTAAATGGCGCTTTGCTGGAGGCCGGCCTGATCGATGAATTGATTGTCTACATGGCGGGCTCGGTCCTCGGCGGCGATGCCCGAGGTATGTTCGATACGCCCGAGCTCGTCGACATGTCGCTGCGTCAGGAATTTAAATTGATCGACGTCAGGCGCGTCGGGGACGATCTGCGTCTGACCTGGAGGAATCGCTAGATGTTTACCGGAATCATTCAGGCGGTCGGCGAGATTCGCGCGGTTGAGGCAATTGGCGGCGACGTTCGATTGCGCGTCGGTGTCGGCGACCTGAGTCTAGAGCGCGTTGAGCTTGGTGACAGCATCGCGGTCAGTGGCGTATGCCTGACGGTGATCGAATTTGCCGCCGCCGAGTTCGCTGCAGACGTATCGCAGGAGACGTTGCAGCTGACGACCCTTGGACATGCCGAAGCAGGCAGTCGGGTTAACCTCGAGCCATCGCTAACGCTTTCTGCCCCGCTGGGCGGGCATCTCGTTTCCGGGCACGTCGATGGAATCGGCGAAGTCGTGTCCCTCGAGCCCGACGCGCGTTCGACGCGTATCGATTTCGAGATGCCGGAAGCGCTGGCGCGTTATGTCGCGAAGAAGGGTTCGATCGCGATCGATGGCACGAGCCTGACTGTCAATGAAGTCGGAGATCGAAAATTCTCAGTCAATATCGTGCCCCATACCCTCGAACGGACTATTATGGGCCGTTATGAACCGGGAACGCGCGTGAACCTCGAGGTCGACCTCGTCGCGCGTTACCTCGAGAGACTGAACCAGGCTTGATATGGCGAACCTGAAGACAGCTGGCAAAAATTTTTCCTTCTCGCGGATCGAAGGAATTATCGACGATTTTCGTGCGGGCAAGATGGTCGTGATCGTCGACGATGAGGATCGCGAGAACGAAGGCGACCTGATCATGGCCGCCTCGCGCGTGCGCACCGAGGACGTTAACTTCATGGCGCGTTTCGGGCGCGGATTGATCTGCCTTACGCTGACGCGCGCGCGCTGCAGGCAGTTGCGATTGCCGCTGATGGTGTCCGATACCGACGAACAGCAGGCGACGAATTTCACGTTGTCGATAGAGGCGGCCGAGGGAATCACGACGGGGATATCCGCGCACGACCGAGCGCGAACCGTCAGGGTCGCCGTCGCACCCGACGCGGAGCCGCGCGATCTGCGGCAGCCCGGCCATGTATTCCCGCTGATGGCACAACCGGGCGGCGTCTTGACGCGGGCAGGGCATACCGAGGCCGGTTGCGACCTGGCCCGGCTGGCCGGGCTCGAGCCTGCGGCGATGATCGTCGAGATCCTGAACGAAGACGGTACGATGGCGCGTCGCCCGCAGCTCGAAGTCTTTGCTCGTGAGCATGGGCTGAAGATGGGCAGCATCGCTGATCTGATTCGCTATCGCCTCGAAAACGAAGAGTCCGTCGAGCAGATTTCAGAGCAAATGGTGCAGACGGAGTTCGGCGAATTCCGCCTGGTGTGCTTCGAGGACCATGTCAGCCGCAACGTGCACATCGCGTTGGTCAGGGGTGACCTCGACACCACGGCGCCGGCGCTCGTGCGGGTGCACATGCAGGACACGCTCGGCGATGTCATCGGCATCGAATCAAACAGTCTCGGGTGGCCGTTGCGGTCGGCGATGAAGCGCATCGCGGACACCGGGAACGGCGTCGTCGTCATTCTTCGTTACGATGAATCGCCGCGGCAACTCGTCGCGCAGATCCGTGCCCTGCAGGACTCCAACGTCCGGGATCTGCCGGGTAAGGAGACCACGACGTTGCGGACCTATGGCACCGGCGCGCAGATCCTGCGCAAACTCGGCGTGAAGCGCATGCGGGTACTGAGCGCGCCGAAACAGATGCACGGAATTTCGGGCTTCGGACTGGAAGTCGTCGAGTATGTCGACGCGATCGGCTGAGTGAGTGATCCGACGAATAACCATCGAACAGAGATGCTATGAAATCGATTGAAGGACAGCTGGTCGTTAGAGATGAACGCTTCTGCATCATCGCCGCTCGTTTCAATGAGACGATCGTCGACCGGCTCATGCAGGGGTCGATTGATGCGCTCAAGCGTCACGGCGCGGATGAGACCCAGATCGGAATCGTTCGGGTGCCCGGCGCGGTCGAGCTGCCGCTCGCCGCTCAGCGCGTGGCCAAGACAAGGCAGTACGACGGCATCATCGCCCTCGGCACCGTCATTCGCGGCGCGACGCCGCATTTCGATTACGTCTGCAGCGAATGCGCGAGTGGCCTGACCCGCGTCAGTCTGGAACATGATATTCCGATTGGCTTCGGCGTCCTGACGACGGAGAATATCGAGCAGGCCCTGGAGCGGTCCGGCACCAAGGCCGGTAACAAGGGCATCGACGCCGCGCTGACGACCATCGAGATGGTCAGCCTGCTGCGGCAGATCGGCTAGGCGGAGCATTCCAGCGATGATTACGGGGGCGCGTCACGGGGCCCGGCGATTGCTGGTACAGGCCTTGTATCAGCACCAGATCTCTGCGAGCGATGCGCCGGCATTGCGCGATCAATTCGCGGAATCGAACGATTTCTCGAAGGCCGATGGCGACTACTTCTTCGCGCTCCTCGAGGAGATCGTAAACGACCCGGCGGTTCTGGATGAACGCATCGATGCATTCGCGGACCGTCCGGTGTCGCAGATCGACCCTGTCGAACGCGCAGTGCTGTGGATCGGCGTTGCGGAATTGCTCTCGCATCCCGAAGTTCCGCCCAAGGTCGTTATCAACGAGGCGGTTGAACTCGCGAAGGAGTTCGGCGCCGAGGACAGCCATCGTTACGTCAACGCCATTCTGGACGGCGCAGCGAAAGACCGTCGCTGAGATCGAACGCGATGGATGAGTTCGCGCTGATCGACCGCTTCTTCGCGAGCCGCGTCGCCGACTCCATGCATGATCGCGAGGACGTCCGCGTCGGGATCGGCGACGACGCAGCGGTGACACACATCGATTCCGGATCGGAGCTGGTTATCGCTACCGATACCCTCGTCGAAGGCACGCACTTTATTGCCGGGACACCGGCGCATGCGCTGGGTCACCGTTGCTTGGCTGTCAATCTAAGCGATATCGCCGCGATGGGTGCCGAGCCCTTGTGGTGCACGCTCGCGTTGACCCTGCCGGAGGGATCGGCGGATTGGGTCGACAGGTTTTCCGTCGGTTTGTTGACCCTGGCGAATGCTCATGACGTCGCGCTGATCGGCGGCGACACGACGCGCGGGCCGTTGTCGGTCACCGTGACGATGCACGGAAGAGTCGCGCCGGGCGCCGCGGTATTGAGGGACGGCGCCGCGCCGGGGCAGGGCATCTATGTGACGGGGCGCGTCGGTGGAGCGGCGGCGGGGCTCGCGCTGGTCCAGGGGGCCAACGACGACATGACTCTATTGCAAAGTGATCTCGTCCGGCGATTCCTGTATCCCGTGCCGCGGGTCGCAGAAGGGCGGGCGCTGAGCGGTCTTGCCAGCGCGATGATCGATGTGTCCGACGGATTGAACGTAGACTTGTCCCGGCTGCTGCGGGCGAGCGGCGTCGGCGCCGAATTGTCGATCGAATCGCTGCCAATCGACGCGAAGACCGTCGAGCGCTTCGGCCGGGTTCGCGCGATCGACTTCGCATTGTCGGGCGGCGACGACTATGAATTGTGTTTTACCGTCCCAGCCGAGGCCGAGGAGCGGCTGCGCAGAGCAGCGTCGACCTGGTCCTGCGAAATCTCGCGAATCGGTGAAACGGTTTCCGGCAGCGACATCGCGTGGCGGGAACACGGTCGTGCATTCAGCGTCAGCGACTCGTCCTTCCGCCATTTCGAACAGGAGGCGCCGTGAGCCAGGACGATCCCGACAACCTCGCTCGCATCGTGGCGCGTGATCCTGTGCATTGGCTGGCATTCGGGCTTGGCACCGGGTTGTTGCCGAAGGCGCCGGGCACCTGGGGTTCCCTCGCCACCGCGCTGGTGTTCTGGCTGGTCGCGCCGGTCGACCCGCGGTGGCTGATGGCGGTTACGGTCGCGCTATTGATCGCGGGCATCTGGATCTGCGGCGAGAGCGCGCGGCGAATTGGCGTTCACGATCACGGCGGCATCGTGCTCGACGAGGTCGTCGGCATGCTGCTGACCCTGGTAGTGACTCGCCCGGAACCGCTGTGGATCGGCGTCGCATTCCTGTGTTTCAGGCTATTCGATATCTGGAAACCGTGGCCGATTCGGGACCTGGATCACAGTCTGTCTGGGGGTCTCGGGATTATGCTCGATGACGTGCTGGCGGCTGTCTATGCCGCCGCTGTGGTTTTTACATTGCAGAGTTTTGTCACGGTCAATTAGCAAATACAGGTCCGACGAACGTTAAGATGGCCGAGCCAGCAACTACCAGTTCCCGCACCAAATCCTGTCCCGATAAGATCGGTAAGTACGACATCATCAACGAAATCGGATCGGGCAGTACCGGTTCGGTGTACCTGTCGCACGATCCCTATTTCGGTCGCGACGTGGCCATCAAGGTCTACGACGTCGGGGAAGACGAAGATCCCCAACGCGCGAAGATTGCGCGCAAGATGTTTTTCAACGAAGCCCACATGGTCGGAATGCTGCAGCACCCGAACATTCTGCCGATCTTCGACGCGGGCGAGGAGAACGGGCAGTACTACGTCGTCATGGAGCATATCCAGGGCGCACGTACGCTCGAGGTTTATTGCCGCCCCGACAATCTGCTGCGGATCGATGATGTCGTCAAGATCGTATACAAGTGTGCGAAGGCATTGCACTACGCGCACAAGCGCGGCGTGATCCATCGCGATATCAAGCCGAGCAACATCATGCTGACGACGGAAAATGATGTCCGCATCATCGACTACGGTATCGCGCTTCTGAAAGATGCGGATATCTCGCGCATCGAGGGCATCGCCGGATCGCCGAGTTACATGTCTCCCGAACAGATCAAGTCGGCGGAGATTTCGAAGTCGTCCGATCTGTATTCACTCGGCGCGGTAATGTATGAACTCCTGACCGGATTTCGACCGTTCCGCGCCAGCACACTGACACGCTTGCTGAACCAGATCATCTACGCGACGGCGGCACCGATTCACACGCTGCGCGCAGACGTCCCCGAGGAACTCGAGGATATCGTGACCGTCGCGCTGCAGAAGGAACCCGAAAATCGTCATGCCGACGGCGGCGAACTGGCCGCTTGCCTGACGCGTGTGTTCCAGGGGCTGCGAGAGCAGGTGCACGGCATAGACCGCCAGGAACGCTTCGACATCCTGAGGCGGCTGCGCTTCTTCCACGACTTTTCCCAGGACGAGATCTGGGAGCTGTTGCGCGCGAGCGACTGGAACGAGTACGTTGAGGGCGACGCGATCGTGCGCGAAGGAGAGATCGAGGACCGCTTCTACGTGATCGTCCAGGGCAGCGTCAACATCGAAGCCGACGGCAGGGTCGTCGGCAGTTTCGATGCGGGCGACTGCTTTGGTGAGGCCAGCTACATCTCGGAAGCCAAGCTGACATCGACGGTCAAGGCGAACGGTCCGGTCACGGTGTTGAGCGTCAGCTCCACGCTGCTCGAGCAGGTCTCGACGGAGTGTCAGCTCCGTTTCAATAAGGTCTTCCTGCGGTCACTGATCCTGCGTCTGCAAGGCGTCTAGGCGAACGGCCGTCGCCCGTTTCGGGCAAGTCCGGCTCTAGTCCTAGGCAGGCATCGTCGCGATCAATACGTTGTTTTGTGGCAGCGGGTCGTTGATCGCCAAGTAGGCGTTGTTCCGATAGTAGTGTTCCCGGGCGAAGCCCGCCTTCCGCAATGTATTGATCCAGTTGCGTCGGCTACGCAGCCGCTTGAAGATCTCGTCTTCCTTGCTGACATGCACGTTGAGCCCGTTCAGCAATCCGAAATGACCGCCGATGACGAACATGCCGTTCGGTTTCAGCACCCGCGCTGTCTGGCGTACAGTTTCGGCCCATTCCTCGTCATCGACGATATGAAACATCACCCCGATCGCGTTGACGAAATCGAAGTGACGATCGCATCCTGCGAGATAGTCCAGTGCCTTACCGTGTTCGATCGCAACGTCATTGTCCGCGGCATACTTGTGGCGAAGATGCTCGACCGAGCTCCGTGAAACGTCTACGCCCACACAATCGGTTGTGCCGAGGGAGCGATAGAAATCGATCCAGTGGCCCGAGCCGGCGCCGATGTCCAGGAAGCTCTGTCCCGTTATTGATTCCTGCTCGTTGAACAGGTGTCGAATGATCAGGATTTCGATCGAATGATAATGGTAGAGCGCCGACAGCGGATCCTTCATTGGCGAGATGGTCTGCCTGTCGCTGACGCCCGCTGTATAGAAAGACCGGTCCCACCACGTCGAATCTTCGTACCGGTGGCCTCGGCCGGCCAGGGATTGCAGCGCACCGTAGGCGATCACGCCCTTCTTTCTGATAAACTGCTTTAGCATGGATAATCGCAATGTTAACCGAGTTGCGTGAAATTTATTTCATGCACCCGACCACGAGTCAAGCGTTCTGCGTATTTTTCTCGCCGCGGATTTTGACGCAGGCTCGAAGCCCTTGTCCTATGAGTGTTTCCGGGCGGAAATCGTAAAACGTCGCAAACGAGCGGGCGTGGTTCGGCGTAGTTATGTCAAGCAGACGATGCGCGTCGGCGCGCGTTGCGGCATGGGTCGTCGACGATCGCCGCGATCGCCCTCTAGTCGGCGGCGTCCGCGTCGCGCAAGTCGTCGCCGAGCAGGATCTGTACTTTCTGCTCGGCTTCGGTCAGCGCCTTCTGACATTCGCGGCTGAGTTTTACGCCCTTTTCGAACTGCGCCAGCGATTTCTCCAGCGTCAGTTCGCCACCCTCCAGTTGTTCGACGATCTGTTCGAGCTCGCTCATGGATTTTTCGAGGTTGGGTGATTTTTTCGTTGCGCTCACGCTGTTATCCTGCCGGTCCGGTCGGGAGCGTTAGCCTGTCACAGCGCCGGTCTAGCGGTCAATCATATGGCATGATTCCGCGCGAGCCCGGTCACGGTTGACAGTGTGTACAGCCGTCACTATATTTCTTAGACAAAGTCTAAATACGGCCTTGTGGCCGGATAACACAGCCCCAAACCAAGGAGAACAACAGTGGATCTCAAAGGCAGCTCGACCGAACAGAACCTGAAAGACGCATTCGCCGGCGAATCGCAGGCCAATCGCCGTTACCTGTATTTCGCGGCCAAAGCCGATGTCGAGGGTTACAACGATGTCGCAAC
>CAZISL010000094.1:0-3855 GCA_964541975.1 uncultured Chromatiaceae bacterium
CGAATCTTCGCGATCGCGGACGTCTTCGACGCGCTGACGTCACGACGACCCTACAAGGAGCCGATGTCGTTCGACGCGACGATGGATATCCTCGAGCAGGGCCGCGGCAGCCACTTCGATCCGGAACTCGTCGACGCGTTCGCGAAGATCGCGGGGTCACTCTACGAGCAATATGGCGGTCATGACGACGATCGCGCGAGGCGTCGTCTCGAAGAACTCAGCCAGGAATATTTTCGCAGCGACATCGCGGCGCTGATGCGGTAATCAGGTTCCGAAGAACGCGCCCGAACGGGCCTGGTCGGCTTCGTCCACAAACTCTTCACTCGCCGGCAGTGTCGGGACCGCGTTAAAAACCCAGTTCGCGCCATCGGCACGGCGTCCGGGTGACGGAATGACGCGGTAGTCGCCGTTCGCATCCATCGCGTCGAGCGCCATGCGGTCGATCTGCCGACCCGAATTCCTGAGCTTCCGCATCTCCTGCCAGTAGGCGCTCATGACGAGGTCTTCCCGGTCGAGCTGCAACACCGGCCAGTCGTCGAGATCCGGGGCACGCTTCGGCATGATCGATTCCGCGTTCGCCTTGTCCTGGAACACGTTCCGCAGGTTTCGCTGCACGTGCATCGCATCGTGCTCCGGTTCCATGAAGAAATTGCGAAAGAACAGGTAGTACATCTTCGTGTGTTCTTCGTCGATCGGCGTCGAAAGCTCGTAGAACAGGTTGAACATGCCCGTTCCTTCGCCCGCGAACTCGACCTGCCCGCGCAGCGTGAACCCGGGCACGAAGAACGCCAGCCTGGAAACGACCGGCGAGCGCTTGCCTTTGTATTCCTTGAAGCTACGCGCGGCCGGGGGCGTGTGACCGCGAATCACAGTGCTGAAGCCGTTGTCGAGATACTCGACATGGTGCTCGGGTGGCCGGTTCGGATTGTCGCCGCCGAAACCAATACCGTGCACGACGGGCAGATGTACGTGATCGAGATCGGTCATCTTGGACCAGTGCAGGTTCGCGTGCCACGTATCCGAGTAGTGTTGGCCGCGCCAGTCGGGGTCGTCGTATTCGGGTATCTCAGGAATTGGCAGAGCGCGGTCGGGGGCGTCACCGAGAAACACCCAGATAAAACCGTAGCGTTCCTCGACCGGGTAGGAATCGACCTTGGCGCCGGGCGGGATATCCCGCTCGGGATCCGCCTGCGACGGAATCCTGCGGCACTGTCCGGTCGCATCAAACTTCCAACCGTGAAACGGGCACGAGACAGTGCCGTCGTCATCGCAGCGGCCACGCGCGAGACTCGAACCTCGATGCGGGCACACGTCGCTGAGACAGGCTACTTCGCCATCCTGGTTACGAAACAGGACGAAATCCCGGCCAAGCAAGCGCGTGCGCATCGGCTGGTCACGGAGGCGGTCGCTCTCCTCCGCGACATACCAGAGATTCGTATACATCATGAGCTTCAATCCGTAATCATCAATCCGAACTGAATCGAGCGTCTACTCGAAAACTTCCACCCGCAAACCAGCCGGAGTGGTAAGTATACCGATCGGGCCACTCGAAAAGAGCGTCTCGATATCATCGACGCGACTCGAATCGCCGGAAGAGGCGTCGAGCACGTCCATCACTGACGCCACCCTGAACGCACAGTGCAGGGATCCCCGCGCTGGCGCTTTCGCGAGGCCGAATCGGTCACGGCCGGGCGAGTTGTCGTACTGAATCAGTTCGACACGACCGAAGCGCTCGTGTTCGCGACCCAACACGGACATCTCGACACCCGTTGACGACGGCAGGTTGACGATCTCTTCAATGCCCTCGCCGGTGATGCGGTGCCGCAGAATCTCCTCGAAACCGAAAACGTCTTTGTAAAACGCGGCTTCGGCATCGATGTCCGGAACGATCACGACGAAAGACGTGATGCCGCAGTAGCCTTTCGGTGATACCGGCATCGACTGACCGGCGACCTCGACGAAAACGATGTTCGTTTCGTCCGGGCCCGGCATCTGCACCTCGCTGGCCTGAATGTCGCCGACGTTGTAGTCGATGACGCGCGATCTGAACGTCCAGCCATCCGCTTCCAGCGCAGCGACTCGCGCGCGGATGTCGTCGCAATAGACGTCGAGGTTTTTCGGGCCCAGATCCATCGATCCTGCGCCTTCGCGCACCGGTGCATCCGGCCGCGCGAACTGCACGAAATGCAGCCCGCCGGCCCGCGTGCCGGGTGAACGGAGCAGCACCTGTGCCTCGACCCGCTCGGGCGAAATGTCCCAGAGCTCTGCGAGCCCCGCATCGGGACCGTCCCGACGCGCGGCGACTTCCATACCAAAAGTCCCCTGCCACAGATCGAGTACCGGTCCGAGATCGGTGACCCCGACGGTTACATGAGCGATTGCATCAGTCACTGCGATTAGCCAAGATTGCGAATTATGAACGGAGTGCAGATCTCCGATTTCACCAGACTCAAGTCGACAACGCCATGTTTCTGAACCGGCCGCGAGCGCAGGAAGTAATCGAACGCGAACAGCTCGACGGGCTGATCGCGCAAACGCCGATCAACGTCTACTACCTCAGCGATTACTGGGGCATCTTCAATACCGCGGGGGGCTATGACGGTGCTTACCTGGCGGTGCTACCGCGCGACGACCGCGAACCTGCCGGGCTGATCGTTCCTGCGCTCGAGATCCGCAGACTCGAAATGGCACCAGGCACGTGGATGCCCAATGTGTTCGCGCATTCGTCCCCGGACCGCGAAAGTGGGCGAGAGTTGCCGGACGGCACGCCGCAGGGAACCGACTATAACGGCTGGCCGATCCGCGCCGACACGGCGCTCGAGGATCTCGAGCAACGCTGGGTCGACAGCGTCTGCCGGCTCGGTGCGCAAATGTCGCCCGATGCTTTCTGGGCGACGGCGCGCGCAATCAAGGCGGCCGGGTTGGAGCGCGGCCGCGTCGCAACGGACGATGCACGCGTGGAGGGCTGGCTGGCGCAATGCGGACTCGACTCATTGCTTTGCGACTATCGTCCCGAACTCTTCAACGAGATTCGGCTGGTCAAGACGGAGGCGGAACTCGAAGTCATGCGCAAGGCCGCAGCGATTAACGAAGTGGCGCTGCTGAATGCTGCCGACAACATGCGCGAAGGCGATCGCTGGTCGGAGATCGAGAACCGCTACATGACCGCGATGAATGAGGCCGGCGGCCGCGGCGTCTACCTGATGTGCGGCGTCGGGGAGTTGCCGGCGGGCCACGTCCGGCGCGGCGAGCCCATTCTGTTCGATGCACTCGGCCAGTATCGCCGCTACCACGGGGACTTCGGACGCTGCGCCGTCGTCGGCGAACCGGGCGCTGAACATCGAAGACGTCATCGCGCGATGTGCGTCGGCTGGGAGGTGGCGCAGTCGCTGCTGACGCCCGGCGTTCGGTACAGCGAATTATCCGCGGCGGTCGGTGACGCGGTGCGCCGTGAGGGCTTCTCCGCCTTCCGCAACCCCGTCGTGCACAGCCTCGGCCTCGAACACACCGACGACCCGAAACCCTGGGGCGTGCAACCGCAAACCAAGCCGGACCAGGTCCTGCGTCCGGGGATGGTCGTCAATGTCGATATGCCGCACACCGAGATCGGCTGGGGCTCGGTGCACATGGAAGACACCGTGGTGATCACCAGCGATGGCTGCGAACGCCTGTCGCGGGCCGACTTCACGATCCGGATAGCAATCTGATCAATCCCGTCTTGTAAAAAAAACCAAAGGAACCTCCCATGTCCGATTTCTCACGTCGTGATTTCCTGAACAATGTCGGCATCGGCGCCGCAACCGCCGCCGCCTTTGCCGCAACTTCGTCCGCCAGCGCAGCTTCGACCGCAACAGA
>CAZISL010000095.1:0-17989 GCA_964541975.1 uncultured Chromatiaceae bacterium
TGTAGATCCCCCCGGCGGTGCCGTGAAATTTGCAAAGTCAGAGTGCCCGCCGCGGGTGCCGAGAAACGCGCCGGACGGGTAGAAGCGTGGTCCGGGGATCTGGCCCGCATCGATGGCGCGCCGCAAACCGCCATTGGCGCCGCCTGCATCACGGACCGTCGTGAAGCCCTGCATCAGGTACATCTCGGCCATGCGCGCGCCATGAATCGCAAAATCCTCCCAGGTTGTCCCGGCCTCCATCGCCGGCAGGGTGGGCCCCATCAGCATTAAATGCGCATGCCCTTCGATGAAACCCGGCAGCAGCGTGCGGCCGCCACCGTCGACGACCGTGGCGCCCGGTGCGTCGATGGCGTCGGTCGAGATCATCTTAATAAGGTTGCCCTCGACGAGAACGCTCGCGTTCTCGATCCGGGCCTCGTTCACGCCGTCGAAGACGTTGACGTTCGTGAACAGCACCTGGGGCGGCGCTTCGCTATGGCTGCCCGCCAGCGCATTCGCGAAGGGCAGGGTCAGCGTGAGGGCCATGAGTATGGCAACGAAACGATTTCTTGATGTCATGGATTTTTCCTTCGTGGCAAAGCCCAGCGGCGCCTCTGGTCCGTGCGAGCGTGGCAGCCGCAAGGCGCTTGGCTCCTGATTTCGCCTGACCACCTGCCGCGGATGCGATGCATGGTGATCGTCGTGATCACTAGAACAGCGCCCGGCCGCAGCCGGTCAGCGTCGAATTCGACCGGGTCACGGTCACCGATACGGCGAACTGCTCGCCGCTCATGGTGTCCGTGCATGCTTCACCCCGGATCTCGACGATCATATCGTATTCCGGTAGGCGGTATTCCGTTCGGCGCTCTTCCTGGAATACGACCGGTTCGACGTACGGAAAACTCGTTCGCTGTTCACCGTAATTCGTCACCAGCAGGATCTCTTCGCCGTTCGTGATCTCCAGCAGCCAGGCCGGCTCCTGGCCGATCGCGCGGAACGCGACCCCGCGCAGCTTCGCCTGGTGCCAGACATCGTTGATCGCGTGCTCGTCGATGAACTCTGGTTTCGGATTCTCGGTTTGACCTTGCGGTCGCGGGGCGTCGGCCGTCTCGCCGCCGCCCGAGCAACCCGCGACGACCATCGCGACGGTTACGAATAAACCTATTCGCCGGCCAGCCACGCTTCGGCGGCCTCTTCTTCGTCCGGAGAAAAGCCCTTTATCTCGAGGCCGGGGATCAATGCTCCTTCGATCTCGCTGATCTTCTTGATCCAGTCCTGATCGGCGAGCACGGCGCAGCGATCGAACTTCTTGATCAGTCCGAACATCGACGGTAGCCGCGAGAACTCGATCGCGATGGCGCCCAACGTGGGTAGCTTGAAGTCGCCGACCCGGTACAGCATGCGGCCGTTCTCGATGCCTTCGGTTTTGGTAACCAACTCGTCGAGCGCGGCCTTCATGTCGTCGCTGTCGAGCTTGCCGCTGAACTCGATGTCGACGCGGTTCGGACCGTTGGGGGTAACGCTGAACATGGCGTGCTCCTGGAGTCGATTCCGTTGTTGGGAAAGGCTTGAACGGCGAGTATACGAAGGCAGCAGTATGTTGACGAGGCGATGATGTGAACCTGAAGGTCTTGCGGGTCATCAGTGAAGCGGGCACCAACCTCGCGCTGCCGACGCAGACGATGTGCGTGGATAGGCCCGGAGACGAGCTGCCCGAGCCGGAATTAGCGGGGCCGCCTGCCAGCGCCTAGTCGATGACCTCGCCATCGGCCAGTGCGATCGCGTCTATCTCGATCTCGAGTTCCGGCAACGCGAGCGAGGAGACTTCGACGATCGTGTCCGCGGGATAGGGCGGCGTAAAATGCCGTTCCCGTAGCTCGAGCATTTTCGGGAAGTTGTTCATGTCACGCAGGTAGACGGTTACCTTGACGACCTTGGCCAGGTCCGAACCCGCGGCCTGCAGCAACTCCTGAAGATTGTTGAACGTCTGCTCCGCCTGTGCGTCGAAATTGCCGACGCCCACGAGGTTGCCTTCCTTGTCGAGCGACGCCTGTCCCGAGGTGATGATGAGGTCGCCAACTCGATACGCCTGCGCGATCTTGAAGGGTTCGTAATAGTCCGGTTCGGTCCGGATTCGCTGCGCATCAGTTGGCATCGGTCGCTCCTTGAATGCGGTGATATGGCATATTGGGTGGTAGATTCTCTATCCAGAACCATACCGGATGAACAAGAAGCGGAGAACCGTCATGATTGCCTGGATCGCCACCGCTTTCTATGTGGCCGGCTTCATTGCCGCCGGTCACGCCATCATGACGACGCGCACGCCGCAGGGCGCGATCGCCTGGTCGGTGTCGCTCGTGTCGTTCCCATTCGTCGCCGTACCGGCGTATCTCGTATTCGGGCGCAGCAAGTTCGGGGGGATGGTGGAGGCGCTCGAGGACCGCCGGGACGAGGTCGAACAGCTCGTCACACAGCTCTACGAGAATCTCCAGCCGTGGACGGTAGCCGCGAGTACGCGCACCGGCGACTACAAGGCCATCCGCGAGTTGTCGCGCATGGAGTTGACGCGCGGCAACAGCGCGAAGTTGCTGATCAACGGGCAAGCGACATTCGACGATATCGTGGCCGGCATTGCCGCGGCCAAGGAATACGCGCTCGTGCAGTTCTACATGTTCCATGACGACGGCCTGGGCCGACGCATGCAGCAGGCCATGATCGAGCGAGCCCAGGCGGGCGTCCGCGTCTATATGCTGTATGACGAGATCGGCAGCAAGGGTTTGCCAGAGAGCTACGTTGATGAACTGCGTGCGGCGGGCGTCGAGGTTAGCTCGTTCAAGCCGACCCAGGGCAGTAACAACCGGTTTCAGCTGAATTTCCGCAATCATCGCAAGATGGTGGTGGTCGACGGCGTCGTCGGCTGGGTCGGCGGGCACAACGTCGGCGACGAGTATCTCGGGCTCGACCCCGACTTCAGCCCGTGGCGCGATACTCACGTGCGGCTGGAGGGGCCGGTCGTGTTGCAACTGCAGACCGTCATACTCGGCGACTGGTATTGGGCGACGCGTGAATTCCTCGAGGTGAGCCTGGAGCCACGCGCGGCGAAAGACGGGGACGTCCAGGCGATGATATTTCCGTCGGCGCCCAGCCAGCGGCTGGAAACCGCCGGGCTGTTCTTCGTCGCGGCGCTGAATTCTGCCAGCGAGCGCATCTGGCTGTCGGCGCCTTACTTCGTACCCGACGAGGGGGTGATCAAGGCGCTGGAGCTGGCGGCGCTGCGTGGCGTCGATGTGCGAATCATTACCAGCGGCAAGTCGGACAATCCCGCCGTTGGCCTGGCGGCATTTCACTACATGGATCAGTTGCGCGACCTGGGGATAAAGTTTTTTGCCTACACGCCGGGATTCCTGCACGAGAAAGTCGTGCTGGTCGATGACGATGTATCCGCTGTCGGCACGGCGAACTTCGACAATCGTTCGTTCAGGCTGAATTTCGAGGTCATGGCCCTGATCGCCGACCGCGATTTCGCCAGCGAGATGGAGGCGATGTTCGAAGCGGATTTCGCACATTCTGTGCCGATCGATCCCGCTGAATTCGATCGGAAACCATTCTGGTGGAAACTGGCGGTCAACGTGTCGCGGCTGGCGGCGCCGGTGCTGTAATGATTTTATCGACCGTTCCGGTCTGCAATTTCGCGTCACTCCAGATGCGGATCCTTGCGTTTTATACCTAGATCGATCAGCGGCTTGACATAATCCATCCTGCGGGCAGCGTCGGCTTGTTAGAATCGCGTTCGGAGCTAACGCTCTTTTCTAATTCATGGAGGAAGCTCGTGAAGAAGCTTTTAAGTCTTACAGGGATTCTTATTTTTTCTGCGCTCCTCGTCGCCTGTGGCGGCGGAGGCGGCGGCGCAGCTCCGGCGGCCGATGCGCCGGGCATCGGTGGCGGCGGCTCGACCGCGCCACAGACCGCGACGGTGGGTATCGTCCTGACCGATTCGCCGGTCGGCGGCTATTGCGAGGCGATCGCGACGATCACGGACATCACGCTGATCGGTGAGAACGGCCAGCAGGACGTCTACTCCGGTTCGATGGTCGTGGACCTTTTGCGGCTCCGCGATTTCGTGGAACTCGTCGAGGTGGCCGATAACGTCGAGCCCGACACGTTCAGCAAGATTCGCCTGCTGCTGTCGAGCCTGGTGCTGAACAAGTGCGACGCCGACGGCAACGTCGATGAGTCGATCGACGCGAAGCTGGCGGGCAACGGTAAGATCGACCTGAAGCCTGAGCAGGCCATCGAGATCGCCGCGGGCGAGGTCCTGTTCCTGACGCTCGACTTCGACATGAATAAGTCGCTGAAGATCACCGAAACCGGCAACGGCAAGGTCATCGTTCGACCGGTCATCTTCGTCAAGGCGGGTACCGTGCCCGGTTTCAAGGACGGCATCACGCGCGTCAGCGGCGAGATTACCCGCATCAACGAGACACCGGATGCGTTCCTGCTGTGCACCGCCGATTTGATGGCCACGCCGCTGAATTCGGATAACACGGGTATCGGCGAGCGCTGCGTCAAGGTCGAGATCAAGGATGACACCGGCGTATTCGGGTCGAACGGCGAGCCCGTTCGACCGTCGGCCCTGGCAGTCGGGGACCTGGTCACGGTGGTCGGCACGCTCGGTCTGCCGGACGGCAAGCCCATTCCGGAGCCGCTGGCGACGCTGACCAGCCAAAATAATGGTGACTCAGACAGCGACTCGGACAGCGATTCCGATGGCGGCAATGGCGAGCGCCCGCCGCTGCAGTTCGTTCTGAGAGCAATCGTCGTCGAGATCGGCGCGCCGGGTACGTTTGCGAGCCTGAGCGGCGAGCTGCAGTCGGGCGTCGATGACAGCGATCAGTACCAGTTCCTGGTCGGGTCGGGCCAGGGATTCGCACCCGACACGATGCTGCTGGGTCAGCTTTATCCGACCAGCCGGATCATCGATTCCGAGGGCAACGACGTCGATCGCGCGCTTCTAAAGGAAGGTGACGGCGCTGTCGCGGATGGTGTGATCTTGCTGAGTGATGTCGAAGGCGAGTCGGACACGCTGCGCACCGCGCTGATGCTCGTCCGGGCCCGGGACGGTATGCCGATGCCGCCGGAGCCGGAAGAAGAGGTCCTGGTCGGCAAGGTGCTCGGCGTCAATCCGGACGAGCAGATCGTGAATATCTCGACGGGCGACGGCGATCGCTGCGTCCTCGCGGAGGATGCGGCGGTACTTTTCGTTTTCGAGAATAAAGAGGGCGATATCGAAGGCATCGAAGGGAAGATCACGGATCTCAACGAGGGCGCGATCGTCGTGAACTTCGGAGCGGAAGATATCGGCGGTTGTTTCGACGCGAATACGATCGTGTCGCGTGCGGCGCCGAAGCCACCGTCGACCGATCCGACCTGAGCGAATTCGCAGGAGTGATAAACGCCCCGGTTCGCCGGGGCGTTTTTGTTCGTGGTCTGTAAGAGCGCTAGCGGGCTTTCTGCAGGTTCGCGATACCGCGACCCTTGTGATAAGTCATCCGCTCAGGCAGGTGATCAGTATGCAGGCTTACCTCGTCGCCGATCTCCAGCACGGACGGACTCGCTTCGGCGTAGGCTGGCCATTTTGGCAGCCCGTCGCGATTCGGATCGCCCGTCTTCGCGAACTGCACCCAGTATGCGCTTGCCAGTTCGCTGATTTCACGATCCCTGTCGCTCGGCCCTTCGAGGTCGGCGTCCAGCGTCTGCATGACGAACGCGATCTCGTCGGCATGGGCGACGCCGGGTTGTGTGTCACGACGTTCGGTGGCCACATACGAGAAGTAGTATTCGTACGCCGGTGACGCGACGGTCGCCATCATGTCACCGAGATAGCGTGCCTGTGCATGAATGATCAGGTCGCCGAATACGGCGTCCTCCATCGCGTCGCCTTGCAGGTCCGGATACAATCGAGCCTTGGCATCGTCCGGGACCAGCTTCGCCATGAACTTCGGCGAAAACGGACCGCCGATTTGCCTGCCGAGACTCGCCTCCCAGCTGACGCCGCCGGTCATGTACGGAACGTCGTGCTGCTTTCCTTCGGCGAACCGGATTCCCACGTGGTCCGGAATCCAGTCGCCGTCGATGACGGGCGTGAACCGGTCGCGCGGCGTCAGCAGAGCCAGCAGTTCGTCCATCGACAGGGTACGCAGGTCGGCGATCGGGTCCTCGCTATCCTTGAAACCAGCCCGTTTGACGAAGTTCTTACCGAGTTTCTCGCCGGGTACCTGGAAGCCGCTGCGGTCACGGATCTTCGCATCGGGCGCCAGGCCGACCGACGCGCTCTGGCTGATTGCGCGATGGAACAAGCCCGTGGCCGGCGGCATGACCATCAGGTAATTGATGAGCGCGCCGCCGGCCGACTCGCCGAAAATCGTCACGTTGCCGGGGTCGCCACCGAACTTGTCGATATTTCGCTGCACCCATTCAAGTGCGGCGACGATATCCATCAAGCCGTAGTTCGCGAGCGGCTCATCCGCCTGTTGCGCCGACATCGTCGGATGCGCGAAGAAGCCAAACAGCGTCAGGCGGTAATTCAATGTGACGAGTACGACCCCGTCGCGCGCCAGCGCCGGGCTGTTCAGCCGAGGTACGTTGCCCGAACCGTTCACGTAGCCGCCACCGTGGATCCAGACCATGACCGGGAGGCCGGCCCCGGGTTCCAGGTTCGGCGTCCAGACATTCAGCGCGAGGCAGTCCTCGCTCATATCCGTCAGCTCGAACCACAGTGTTTCGGAGTCGAACTGCGGGCAGAACGATGCATAGGTGTCTGCGGCCCGGACGCCATCCCAGGCGGTTGCCGGCCGCGGCGGCCGCCAGCGGTTTTCGCCCCCCGTCGACGCCGCAAATGGAACGCCCTTGAACGACACGACACCGTCGGCCATGACGCCCCGCAGCTTGCCGGTGTCGCCTTCGACGACCGGATCGCTACCGGTGCATGCAGCAAGGCATGCGACTGCCGCAAGAGTTGCTATTCGCGTGTTGACCATCGAGCGTCGCTATTTGATGTCTCGGCCTCATTGTGCTGAAAATGGAGGCTGATAACACTACGGGAGAGCGCATTGGCGTATCGACGAGTTTGGTTGTGTCTGCTGGCGTGCGTCTGTGCGGTCGCGCCGGCATTCGGTCAGGTCGAGCCACTGGGCGACGGTGTATACCTGTTTCGCGCGGGTGTGGACCGCAGTCTGTTCGTCGTCGGCGACGACGGCGTCATTGTGACGGACCCGATCAACGCGGAAGTCGCCGCGGATTACCGGGCTGCCATCCGCGAGATCACGACTGCGCCGGTTAAGTACGTCGTCTATTCCCATTACCATTGGGATCGCGTATCCGGCGCGCAGATATTCAAGGCGGAGGGCGCCGAAGTCGTCACACAGGAACAGTGTGCGCAGCGCTTCCGCGACAATCCGAATCCGGCCGTTGTCGACCCGGACATCACGTTCGCGGAACGCTATGACGTGTCGGTCGGCGATCGAACGCTCGAACTGCATTACCTCGGGCCGAGCCACGGCGACTGCCTGACGGTGTTCGTGGCGAAACCGGCGAACCTGCTACAGGCCGTCGACCTCGTCAACCCACCGCGCGCGTCGTTCCCGGCGGATCCGCTGGGCGCATATATCCGGCCGCACAACCTGCGTCAGTTCTTAGCGCGGCTCGAGGGGTTGGTCGCCGACGAGGGCATCGACGGAGTCGTCGCCAGCTCGGCCATGGACGACTCGCCCGCTGTCGGACCACCGACACTCGTCGCGGACCAGGCGCAGTTCTGGGGCGAAGTCTACGAAGCCGTGGACGTGGCGATAGAGCAGGGCAACGTCGGCATCGACAGCTTCGTGAAGATGAAGACGGTTGACCTAACGGTCTTCGAACCATACGGCGGCTATAGCGAAGAAAAACTGAAGATGCTAATGCGCCGGATCAACGGCTGGCATGACATGGGGCGGTGAGCATGAGAATTCGGGCACAAGGTTTTTTGACGATTCTCGCCGGCCTGTGTTGTGCGGCGCAGGCTCATGCGGGCGCGCACACGGGCGACAGTGAGTACCTGTTCCCCGGGATGCCGCGTATCGAGACCGAGCAACTCGCCGACGGCGTCTACGGGTTTCGTCACACGTTCTACCGGAACGTGTTCATCGTCACCGACGAAGGTGTCATCGCGACTGACCCGATGAACGCGCGGGCGGCCGCGGCTCTTCGCAAGGCGATAGCAGAGGTCACGGACCAGCCGGTGCGTTACGTCGCGTACAGTCATTCGCACTGGGATCATTCGTCGGGCGGGGCGCTATTCAAGCAAGAGGGCGCTCAGTTCGTCGCGCAGGAGCGCTGCGCCGCCAACCACGTCGAGAATCCGAATCCGGACATCGTGCCGCCCGACATCACGTATGACGACTATTATGAAATCGAACTCGGCGGCAAGTCGCTGGAAATGTTCTATTTCGGGCCGTCGCATGACAACTGCCTCGTCGTCATGGTCGTGAATCCCGGGAACTTCCTGTTCATGGTCGATACGGCTAATCCGCCGACCGGCTGGCAGATGCACTACAACCCGGCGGTGTCCGAGGACCGCGTCTGGAACATGGTGCCATGGCACGATCAGGTGGAGGCGCTGATCGAGGAGCGCGGCATCGAGACCGTGATCGGCGCGCACATGAATGCCGGCATCGATCCGGAGACCGGCAAGTACGGCATCGTCAGGGGGACCACCGGGCCCGCGACCGTCGTCGCCGAGACCCGTGATTTCTGGAAGGCGGGGATCGACGCAGTGCGGGCGAAACTCGCTTCCGGGACTCCACCGACCGAAGTCCCCGACGCGCTGGTTGAAGACGGAGTGCTTTCAGATCGCGTTATCGGCTACACGCCCGATGCGGCGCGGATCTGGTTCCAGCGCCTGACGAGCTACGCGATTACCGGCGAGTAGGCGGCACCGAGACGGCCGAAAAAGGGGACAGTGACCTTATCTGCATAGCAGATAAGGTCACTGTCCCCTTTTTCGCTGGGTCACGCCATGAGCCAGCGAGGCGCTATCCTGATCCCCGTAGTTTCTCCCACAGTCTCTACGCCACAGCACAATAAAGAGAATACCCCCACATTCTCGGCCCGCCCGGATCTCAGTTCAGGCGGGCTGTTTTTTTATCGGTCGGCTCATAAATCTTGTCGCGCGCCGCGACGACCGGCGAGGTGTCGCGTAGCTCATCAATCCAGCGGATTTCGAGCGCCGTTGCCGCGCCTACGCGCGCCTTCTCGAGACTCGACGGAATCCTGGACTCCGATGCCGACAGCGGGATGCGTCCGCCCATGATCTCGGCGAATCGCTGGGGAAAACGGGGCGACGCGTTAGGTTCGGCATAGCCGATCGGGAAGATCGGGTGATTGCTTTGAGGTTGGTATTTGTCGGTGGCGCCGAGCGTATGCAGCATCTCGTGGGCGATAACGAACTGGTTGGCGCCCTTCATCCGCGTATCCGCAAATACGTGGACGACGCCGAGCATTCCCTTCTGCAAACCCAGAGAGTGTGGCACGGAGGGGCTCAGCTCAGGGTCGTGATAGATCACGAACAATTTGATGTCGGGCGGCGCTGCCGAATTTTCACTGGTGACGTCGCTCGCCCACCAGCGCATCTTGAAGCTCCACGAGATCACCTCGAGTGGATTGCCACCGAACGGCGGCACCGGTGGCATCGATGCAACCCGGTCACCGACATCAATGCGAATCGGTCGACTGATGTTAACGCCATATCGCGCGGTTTCGCGCTCGAGGAAGTTCTCGATCGATTTGAAGTGTGCGGACGTCAGCCGGTCTACATACTGCCGGGTGGATTCGCGGTTGTCCGCAGCTATGGGGTAGATCGTGACCCACAGCGGTTCTTCCCAGCTGGTCGTGCGCGCACGCGTCAAGTAGCTGCCGCCGGCGATCGCCAATGCGACCGTCACGACCAGCAACTGCCGTATCGATCTGATGAAGCTGCCTCCGACCAAAATCAGTCCTCGCTATTTGTGAGTCCTGGGGTATTCGGTCAAGCCTAGGGGATCAGATGTCGTATTACTGTGACGCAGTTCGGTAGTGTGACGCAGTTCCGCCGGTCGCAAGGATACATCCGCCGCGCCGCCGGCGGCAGGCATGCGGCATGCCGCCGCGAAGCGTTTGCTAGCCCGCGACTTTGACGTTCGCGGCCTGGAGTCCTTTCGGGCTCTTATGGACTTCGTAGTCTACCGTCTGACCTTCGAGTAAGATCTTGTGACCTTCGTCCTCGATGGCAGTCGTATGCACGAAAACGTCATCGCCACCTTCAGTCGGTTCGATGAAGCCGTAACCCTTGGATTCGTTGAACCACTTCACGGTGCCAGTTGCCATTGCACTTCCCTCAACTTGATACTTCCAACGCGTGTTCGACTGCATCTGGCATCGGGAATAAACGGGAAGGAACCTGTGACACCCGTCAGCGTTGCTGCAATACGAACGATTGCCGCAGTCCGTTGCGAGCGGCTTGCGCCGCGCCCGGTTCTTCCCTGAGGGCATGCCCGAACATAGTGACAGGGCAGTTCGACCACCATACGACGGGTGAAGAATTATGCAAGTCGGAAGGGTTCGCGCCGCGGACAACGCGCGCGATTCAGGCGGTATAAGGGCCGCCGGAAATGCATTCCGGCGACCTCAAGTAATTGTTTTTACATAATATACTGGGCTGGCGCCGGGCCAAGCTACCAACCGATCACGCGGCCGTCTTCGTAGTCCAGGAACATACCGTTCTGTTCCATCGTCAGACCGTCGATGACCACCAGCATCTTGGTAACGCTTTCGTCCACTTCGATCGTGTTCGGTGGCAACTTCATGCCTTTCATGTCTTCGGTCGTGTTGACTTGCCCAGGTGACAACAGCGTAACGCTCACGCCTTGCTTGGGTGTCTCGAACGACAGGGCATACATCAGCATGTTCAGCGCTGCCTTGCTCGCGCGATAGCTGTACATCATCGGCATCTTCGGACTCTCGTCGAAAGAGCCGGCCTTCGACGAGATGACGACAATCTTTTTCTGTTCAGACGCAGCGACGTGCGGCATGAACTGTTGCGCTACCTTCAGGGCGCCGAGGGCATTGACCTGGTAGCTCAGCATCGCCATGTCGAAGTCGACGCCCTTGACGCGTTTGAATGCGGTCGCATACCGGGGCGTCAGGCCAGCATTGTTCAGCAGGACGTCGATCGGCTGATCCTTATATTGCACGGCGAGCGATTCGATCCGCGGGTAGTCCGTGACGTCGAGCTGCTCGATGACGATATTCGGGTCTTCGGCCGCCAGCGCCTGAAGTTTTTCGGCTTGGTCGGGCTTGCGTGCCGTGGCAATGACATTCCAGTCGCGCTCGGAAAACTGCCGCACGAATTCAAGGCCGATGCCACGATTCGCGCCGGTGATCAGTACCGTCGGCTTTCCCGCTTCGAGCGCGGCGTTCGCTGCGCCCGACAGCAACAGCAGCGCGAGCACCGCCGATCCCTTGCCAAATAGATTCATTCCATGTCTCCCGTGCAGGTCCCCAATTCCGGAGTGTCGTTTTGCCACAACGGTAGCGCCAAATATGCGGGCCGGTCCATGGTGTTCGCTCAGCGAACACCATGGACCGGCATTGTGGCATCAGGGGAGTATGATGGTTTTGCTTGCGGCGTTCGATTTGTCGCTCTCGTTGCCGTTCAGGTCACGGGCCGTGACGACGAAGAACCAGGTGCCTTCGGACAAGTTGTCGACAACTGTGGTCGTGACGCCCGGATTATTGATCGCCTTGGAGGAAGGATAGCTGCCGAGTGTCCTGCCGTAATAGACGCGATAGCCCGCGAGGTCGTTGAGTACCGTCCCATCGGCATTTTCCGTCGGTGCAACCCAGGACAGCGTGGCCGAACCGTTGGTGGTATCGGTCACAGTTATGCTGAATGCCGGCAATATGGCCACGGCCTTTCCGTCGGACGCGACGATGACGACATTGTCGTACGTACCGGCCGCGGCAACGCTCGGCGTCCCGCTGAGCCGTCCCGTAGCGCTGTCGAAGGTTGCCCATGCAGGCTTGTTTCCGATCGAGAACACGAGTGCGTCCCCATTCGGATCGGTCGCGGATGGGACGAAGCGATATTGATCACCGACGACGGCAGTCGCTTGAGGCGTGCCGCCGATCAGCGGCGACGAATTGACGGGTGGGACTGGTGTACCTGGCGCAGGCGGAGCCGTTGGCGGCGCAGGCGGTTGGGTAGGCGGTTGGGTAGGCGGAGCCGGCGAGTCGATTGGTGGCAGAACCGCGCCCAGGGGGGCGACCGCGACGTGGTACATGCTGTAGCCCATCTCGTTTCCGCCCAGCGTAACCTGGCCGGCCGGGAAGTCTTTCGCGTAGACGTCGGTCCCGATTTTGGCGCCATTCCAGTGGTCCGTCGTCAGTGTCCAATCATCTAGCCATGACGGCAGTACCGAAATCCTCGAGTCATATGCCACGAAAACGGTGACCGGTTGGGAGACGGTGAACGAGACAGCGTCCGCCTGGCTGACGAACTTGTCGTCATTGGCCGTTCGCAGGAATTCCAGTCCCTCATACAAGTCCGGTATATCTCCGAAGACATAGTTCCGGTCCACGAACGCTTGTGCCCCGTCCGACAGGAATGACCATTCATATTGCTCCGGTCGAGTTGTCCCGACGACAATGCTGCCCGGAGCGTCCTGAGTGACGGTCAGGTTAAATGCCGGCAGCGACGCGGAGACCTCACTATCGCGCACGGATATGACGATTCCGATCGTCGTGCCGATGTCGCCGGTGCCCGGGTTGCCCGAGAGCGTTCCGGTGGCGGGATCGAAGCTGGCCCAATTCGGCCGGTTTGCAATGGAGAAAGTGAGCGGGTCGAAATCGGGATCGTTTGCGGCCGGCGTGAACGCGTAAGACGATCCGGCCGACACCGCCGTTGCGGGACTGCCGAATATCGATGGCGCCGCATTCGCGGGTACCCCGGGGGCAGGTATCCCGGGCCCGGCCGGGCCCCCGAGTTCATTGGCGGATGCGGGTCCGGAACCGCCGCCGCCACAACCAGCCAGAAAAACCACAGTAAGAAAGCAGCCACTGCGAAGCAGCAGCCCAAGCCCCTTGATCTTCATTTTTACGCGACCCAACAACAACAACGGCGCGGAGTCTAAAGTCGCCTTGTGACAGCGCAAGTATTCGTTGTGCAAGGGAATAATCTGCTGCGGGGTGTCACGCTGCCTTTCTCGAGGTGACGCGCTTTTGCTACATCAAGTTTCAGATATGGATGCTCGTCGCGGTCGCGAGAACGGCCAGAGGTACAACGCGTTAGTGTTGATTCCTCCGGCAACAACTAAGAGTCATAACTCTCAAACAACGTCAACGCATCGGTTGGGCAACACCGACGTCGACGATTACGAAATCAGGTTTGACACTTCGCGGCTCGCGAATCTGCGCGACGCACTGCAGCATCGACTATGGCGCGAGGCGCTCGATTTCCCAGCCTTCGTCGTCGGCGGCACGGTAGACGAAACGGTCGTGCAACCGGCTCTCGCGACCCTGCCAGAACTCGAACGCGGTCGGCGCTACGCGGTAACCGCCCCAGAATGAAGGCAGCGGTACGTCACCGGCGGCGAATTTCTCCTTCATCTTCGCGAATTCCATTTCGAGAACGGAGCGCGACGAGATCAAATGACTCTGCCGCGATACCCACGCGCCGATCTGGCTATCGCGCGGCCTGCGGACGAAGTATTTAAGTGTTTCGGCGGCGCTGATGCGCTCGGCGGTGCCGACAATCTTCACTTGCCGATGCAGCTCGTGCCAGTAAAACAGCAATGCGACCTTTGGATTATTGGCGATCTCGTCGGCCTTGCAGCTGCCGAGGTTGGTGTAGAACACGAAGCCCGCCTCGTCGTAGTACTTCAGCAGTACCGTCCGCGCGGACGGCTGCTCGTCGGCGGAGACGGTCGCGAGGATCATCGCGTTCGCGTCCATGGCTTCGACGTCGATCGCCTCGTCGAACCAGCAGTTGAACAAGGCGAACGGGTTCGGATCCAGGTCCTTCCGCCGCAGCGGCCGAATCTTGTACTCGCGGCGCAGGTCGGCCAGATCTTTACGTATCTCCGTCATGGTCGCGGTATTCTACATATTGGTGCGATGACCGGGGTTCCGGAACGGCCTACAATTGGAACCCATCGCCGGTTCGACGGTCGAATTGGGACTATCGTCAGGGAGTGCTATGAAATGATCGGGATAAATCGACATCGAATGCGCGTCGGCGCCGCTGCGCTCAGCCTCGCAGCGTTGTTCGTTGCGTCCGGGGCGATGGGAGCGGAGTCGTCCGCCGGAAAACTGGAGCGCATGACTTCGATGACCGTATACAAGACACCGACCTGTGGTTGCTGTGGCAAGTGGGTCGATCACATCGAGGGCGCCGGCTACGACGTCGAGGTCAAGGAGATGGACAACCTTTCCGCGATCAAGCGCAGCAACGGCATCGCGCCGACGCACCAGTCCTGCCATACCGCCGTGACCGACGAAGGCGGTTACGTCTTCGAGGGTCACGTACCTGCAAAGTACATCACCCAGTTCCTGCAGGATCCACCCGAAGGCGCCCGCGGCCTGGTCGTGCCGGCGATGCCGGTCGGTAGTCCGGGCATGGAGTACAAGGACCAGTTCAGTCCTTACGATGTTCTGTTGCTCAAGGCCGACGGCACCTACGAGGTCTTCGCCCACGTCAGTAAGCTCAACGAAGCCGGACAGCACTGAGCATGGGCGAACGCGGCTCGGCCGATTGGTCGCGGCGCCGCTTCCTGTCTGGCATCGGCGCCGGGACCGCGGCTTTCTCCTTAGGGCGCACGGGCCTCGCTGCCAGTCGTGGTCACCGTCCCGTCGAAGCGCCGCGCATTCTTTCTGGTACGCGTTTCGACCTGTCCATCGGCTACCGTGATGCCAACTTCACCGGGCGGGAACGAATCGCCACGGCGATCGACGGTTCAATCCCCGGCCCCGTGCTGCGCTGGAAGGAAGGCGACGCCGTCACGCTGCGCGTGACGAACAATCTCGCGGTCGACAGTTCGATCCACTGGCACGGCATGATCCTGCCGCCGGACATGGACGGTGTCCCGGATATCAGCTTTCCCGGCATCCGGCCGGGCGAGACCTTCGAGTATCGCTTCGATGTGCGCCAGTCCGGCACGTACTGGTATCACAGTCATTCCGGTTTCCAGGAGCAGACCGGGATGTACGGCGCGCTCGTCATCGATCCACTCGAGCCGGAACCGCATGCCTTCGATCGCGACTATGTGATCTTGCTGTCTGACTGGACGGACGAGAGGCCGGAGAAAATCTACGCGAAGCTCAAGAAGTTCAGTGATTACTATAATTTCCGCGAACGCACGGTTGTCGAACTCTGGGACGATATCCGCAAGCACGGTCTGGCCGCGACGACGCGCTCCCGACGGATGTGGAACCTGCAGCTGATGAGCGATCGCGATCTGTCCGATGTAACCGGTTATACCTACACGTTCCTGATGAACGGGCAGCCGCCGGTGACCGGCTGGACCGGGTTATTCTCGCGTGGCGAAAAGGTGCGCTTGCGCTTTATCAACGGGTCCGCGATGACGTTCTTCGACGTGCGAATTCCAGGTCTGAAAATGACCGTTGTTGCCGCAGACGGGCAGAACATCGAGCCTGTCACCGTCGAGCAGTTTCGCATGGGCGTCGCTGAGACCTATGACGTTATCGTCGAACCCGATGCGGATATTCCGTACGCGATTTTCGCCAGCTCGATGGACCGAACCGGATTTGCGTTCGGAAATCTGACGCCCGATCCGTCCCTGCGTGCCGACCCGCCCCCGATGGATCCGCCCTCGGTACTCACGCATATGGATATGGGTATGGCCGATCACGACGGTCACGATATGTCGGCGGGGGCGATGCAGGATCCTGCGAGTCATGACATGCATGCGTCGATGGGGCACGATGCTGCGGGCCTTGCTCCGGCCGGCCTTGCTCCGGCCGGAAAGGGCAGCCGCGCGCCGATCGTTCACCGAAAGACCGAGCGCGGGCCCGGGGTCGACATGAGGGCGGAGGACCCGCGGACCAGTCTGCAGGATCCCGGTATCGGCTTGCGCAACAACGGTCGCCGCGTCCTGGCCTATGGCGACTTGCGAAGCCTCGCGCCGACCGCGGATCCTCGCGATCCGACCCGCGAGATTCAGCTGCACCTGACCGGCTCGATGAACCGCTACATGTGGTCAATCGACGGCATCAAGTATGCCGATGCGGAGCCGGTGCAGCTGGTTCACGGAGAGCGGGTTCGCGTCACGCTCGTCAACGACACGATGATGAATCACCCGATGCACCTGCATGGCATGTGGAGCGATCTCGAGACCGGTGACGGCGAGCGTATCCCGCGAAAACACACCGTCGTGGTGCAGCCCGGGAGCAAGATCAGCTACCTCGTCACGGCCGATGCGCCGGGCGAATGGGCGTACCATTGCCACCTGCTGTATCACATGCCCGGCATGTTTCGCATGGTGCGCGTTACCTGAATCGCCCGCTTCACGAATGGTCGCAGATAGAAAAATAAACAAATCAAGCTGATGTCGTAACTTCTTTCGAAAGATTATTCGATCGAGTGCCGAAGCGGCCGCGGGTCGCCGAGTGTTAAAAAATTTTTATGGCGCGAATTGGCCAGTCGCAGTAAACTTGTAAACGAAAATCGGCCGTAACACGCCAAAAACAACGAATCAGAAACCCCGGAAAATATAGGAAGGAACGGCGATGCGCACACGACCCCTGTGCTCCAACGTCTTTATGAACCTGTCGGAATCCCGCATCGATAGCATTCGATGGTCGGGCTCCGAGGACGAGCGGTGGTATGTCAATCGGCTTTTCGAAAAGCCGCAGGCTTACCGGCGCTGGGAATCGTCCCATTTCAGCCTCGTCAAGAAAGTCGCCGCCAACCGAACGCCGAAGGGCCAGATTTATGGCCTGCGCAAGGCGCGCTTCTCCCTTGTGCAGCGCCAGGCCTTATTTCAGCATCTGCGTGACGCACAGATCAGGGGGCAGCGCCGCGAGATCCTGATTTCGGCGTTTCATCCGGCGGCCGAGTTTCGCAAGGCAGTAGCGACCGAGCACGATCAGTTCCTGCGTTCGAATTCGAGCCTGCTGTGTTCTGACTATCTCGGCTCCAGGCTGCTCAATGACGATCGCTTCGAGGCGGAGCTCGATAGGTATCGCAACGGCTACATGGACTTTTTCTCACTGTATTGCGACTGGATCGTTGCGGAGTCGGAGGGTGCCGAATATCCGTGGCGACCGTTGTTGTCAGAGATGAAGCAGACCCTGTCGCGCATACAGGCGCGCATGATCGTCATGCCGGTCGCCGGCGACCGCCGCGAAGTCGCACGATCCGTATGGGATTGAACGGTCCGGTTCAATAGCGGTTCCCGTGTCGCCCGACCGCCCCGGGCGAGAAATACGAACATCACGAACTGGTTGTGACCAGCGCTGCGCGCCTGTTGCAGTATCGTGCGAGGGTGTCAATATGGCCGGCACCCCATAGCGGATGCGGCACGCGAATTCGCGGGTAGTTAAGGAGAGCGATGATGCGGTTGGGAATGATCGGTCTTGGCAAGATGGGTGCCAACATGGCCCGCCGGTTGCGCGGCGGGAGCGTGGACGTCGCCGGCTACGACCGCGACGCTGGTGTAACGGGGAATCTGGCGCAAGAATACGGCATGTCAGCGGCGTCCTCGATCGAAGACCTGGTCGGTCAGCTGGATGCGCCCCGCGTCGTCTGGCTGATGCTGCCGGCCGGCGATATCACCGAACAAGCCATCGCCCAGCTCGCCGACCTGCTGTCGGCCGGCGACGTCATCGTGGACGGCGCAAATTCAAACTTCAACGACTCGATGCGCCGGTCCGTGGAACTGCGCGATCGCGGAATTTCCTTCATCGACGCCGGTGTATCGGGCGG
>CAZISL010000096.1:0-3385 GCA_964541975.1 uncultured Chromatiaceae bacterium
GCGATTCGGGGCGCGGAGTTCGACCTCGAGAAACAGGTCGCCGGCCTTGCCATTGCCGATTCCCGGTCCGCCCTGGCCCGTCAGGCGAATCTTCTGCCCGTCGCGAATGCCTTGCGGGATCTTGACGTTCAGCGTCCGGTCCCGGGCAACGACGTGACCGTCGTCGGTCACCCCCGGTACCCGCAATGAGATGGACCGAGTCGCACCCGTATAACTGTCGCGCAGATCGATCGAGATACGCGCATGCCGGTCTTCGCCCTGCATGTGCACATCGCGACGCCCCTGGAAGCCACCACGCGCCTGGCCCTGGCGGAACAGTGTCTCGAAAAAATCGCTGAACTGCTCGCCGCCGAAACCACCGTAACCGGCATCGCCGCCACCGGCGAAACCCTCGCCGCGGCCGCTGAACTCGAAACCCTCATCCCAGCCGGGTGGTGGCCGGAAATCCTGGCCCGCCTGCCAGTTCGCGCCGAGCTGATCGTAGGCCGCGCGTTTCTCCGCGTCCTTCAGGACCTCGTAGGCCTCGCCGACCTCCTTGAAGCGCTCCTCGGCATCGGCGTCGTCGCTAACGTCGGGATGATACTTGCGCGCGAGCTTGCGGTAAGCACGCTTGATATCGTCCTGCGTCGCATCGCGCGCGACGCCCATGATTTCGTAGTAGTCCCTGAACTCCATGCGACGCCCGTTATATATTGTTTATCCTGGCCACGCCGATTCGGCGCAAAGAATAACATGGCCGATCAGGCCTAACGCTCGATTGTCCGTTCCAACGATGCCGATGAATCTGCATGAGGAATGCGCTAGGGTCGGAGGAATCGGAGCCAACGAGGACTGCCTCATGTCCATGATGCTGAACAAGACTTTCGCTGTTCTGGGCCCGAGTGGCATTGCCACTACCGTCGACGTGTCCGAAGACCTGCACGAGCGCCTGGATCGGGACTTCGACGGCTTTCGGGGCCATAACCTCGTCGCATGCCACTCGTTCGACTGCGACTGGCCGACCTGGGAGATTCACCCGGCCGGTGACGAGATCGTATGCCTGCTGTCCGGCGAGGCGCGCCTGGTGCTAGATCATGGCGACCGGTTCGAGGAAATCGCACTCGATGAGCCGCTCGCATTCGCGATCGTCCCTCCCGGAACCTGGCACACGGCAAAGACCAGGACCGGTTGCACGATGCTGTTCATCACGCCCGGCGAAGGAACCGAGAACAAGGATGTCAAGGTCGATAAGGGCCCGCGTTAGCGAGACGAAGCTACGATGGGCGAACTCAAGACGAAACCGAGCCGGCGCAGCGTCCGCGAATTCCTGCGGGCAACTGAAGACCCGCAACGTCGCAGGGACTGCGAGGCGGTCTCGGCGATGATGCGCCAGGCGACGGGCAAGTCCTGCCTATACCTGAAGCGCCTTGCCGACGTGGATGGGAACGTGCTTGCTGAAATTATTGAGCGCTCGGTGCGCGACATGCACCGGATCTACGGCTGACACGGATATGCAGGCAACCATCGTTTCGCTCTTATCTATCACGGCCGTCGCTTACGTCGGCCTCGGCTTGCTGCTGTACGCGACGCAGAGAAGCATCCTGTTCTATCCGACGCCGGACGTCGGCGGCTACGGCGCCGAGACGCTGCGCATCGACAGCGCGGGCGAAACGCTGAAGGTCCTGCGCCTGAACGGCGGACGTGCGCGCGCGATCCTGTATTTCGGGGGCAACGCGGAGAACGTGGCGGCCAACGCGCCCGAATTCGAGCGCATGTTCGACGACGCGACCCTGTACCTCGTGAACTACCGGGGCTATGGCGGCAGCTCGGGTGCGCCGACGGAACAGGCGCTGTACGCTGACGCTGCGGCGGTTTTCGACCACCTGGCCGCCAGACATCGAAACGTGGCTGTCATCGGCCGCAGCCTCGGAGCCGCGGTCGCGAGCTACGTCGCTTCCGTTCGCAGCGTCGACCGGCTGGTCCTCGTGACGCCGCCCGACAGCATCGAGAACGTCGCCGCGCACCACTACCCGTTCTACCCGATATCGCTGTTGCTCAAGGACAAGTTCCGGACGATCGACCACGTCGACGCGATCGCCGCGCCGACGTTGATCATCATGGCGGAGAACGACAGGATTATCCCGCGTGACAACACCGAGGCCCTGATCGCAGCATTCGGGGATCACGAATTGACGACGGCGACACTGCCCCGGACGGATCACAACACGATCGATAATTCACCAACCTACGCGAAGCTGCTGGAGGAATTCCTGTGATCTACAACGGCGGCTGCCACTGCGGTGCGGTGCGCTTCGAAGTCGAGGCGCCCGAAGAGATTACATGCTATCGGTGCAATTGCTCGATCTGCGCTAAATCGGGGTTCCTGCACCTGATCGTGCCGGCGGACCAGTTTCGCCTGCTGACCGGGGAACACGCCCTGACCGAATACACATTCAACACGGGCATCGCGCGTCACCTGTTCTGCCGGAGATGCGGTATCAAGTCGTTCTACGTTCCGCGTTCCAACCCGGACGGTTTCAGCGTCAACGTCAACTGCCTCGACGAGCCGCCTGCCCGAGTCGACATCGAAGAATTCGACGGCCAGAACTGGGAGCGCCACGCTCCCGGCCTGGCGCACGTGAGCAGGGATCAATGAGCGCGATCGACAATATTACCGTCATCCTCGGCCCGCCGGCCGCGCAGGACGAGAAAGACCGACTCGAGGCCGAGGCCAAGGCTGCGGGCAGCAGCATCGACGATACCTATGTGTCCCGTATCGCCGGCATCGCCGACGAACTGACGCGACGAACCGCTGACTCGCCGAGTGACCTCGATCGATTCTTTTCCGAATTACTCGGTCGGGACGTCACGCTTCGAGCGACGACTGCGACGTATTTCGAGAAGAAGGGCAAGCGTTACCCGGCCATCATGGTCGCCGCAGCGGACGTCATGAACCAGTCCGGAGAGAGCCTCGAACGCGAGGTAACCGAAGCGTTCACGCGACCGGAAACGCCGCTGGCGCTCGCCGAACGTGTCGGTGTGCGACTCGGCCTCGAATCGGCCAAGACCTTCTACACGTTCGGCGCCGCCGACTAGCGACAGGAGATTTCGCTACACCGACGGCGACACGACCCGCTCGCTCGCGGGCAACTTCATCATCAGCGACCGCATCACCACGACCGCAGCAGCTCCGATCGCCAGGATCGTCAACGTGAATAGCCAGCTGTTCGGCGCGCCGGCGTCACCGTTGTGCACCGCCCACGCAAAAAACCAGATGCCCGACGACGCGGCGATTGTCGTGAATCCGTGCAACACCTGTGCACCCGTCTGGAGCAAGGCGGTAAAGAAGGCCATCGTCGCGAACACCAGGAACAGCGGCAAAAAGATGACCGGGTCCCCGAAGGCC
>CAZISL010000097.1:0-3704 GCA_964541975.1 uncultured Chromatiaceae bacterium
ATGTCGAAGCGTTCGTCTGAAGCGAAGATGCCGCCGCCACCCCACTTGCCGAAGCGCGTGTCTGCCGGCGCTTTCTCGTCCTTACGGTACTTGCCGGTCAGCAGGCCACTCTCGAGCGGGAAGTAGGGGAGAATGCCGACGCCGTGTTGCTCGGCCACGGGCACCAGGTCGTTTTCGATATCGCGCGTCAGCAGGCTGTAGCGATTCTGCGCGGAGACGAACGGCGTGGTGCCGTTGCCCGCCGCGAACCCGGCCGCTTCGGCCAGCATCGCGCCGGTGTAGTTCGAACAGCCGATGGCACGAACCTTGCCCTGCTGCACGAGATCGTCCAGGGCCCGCAGAGTTTCGTCGACAGGCGTCTCGGCGTCCGGGAAGTGATGTTGGTACAGGTCGATGTAGTCGGTGCCAAGGCGCTGCAGGCTGTCCTCGACGGCCTTCATGATGTAGTCGCGCGAACCGCCGCCCGGAGCCGCTCCGCCACCGCCGCCCTGCTTTGCGCCGAACTTCGTGGCCAGGACGATATCGCCGCGCCGCGCACCCAGCGCCCTGCCGAGCAGTTCTTCGGCTTTGCCGTGAGGGCCGCCATAGATATCCGCGATATCGAAAAAATTAACGCCCGCATCGATAGTGGCGTTGACGATACTGTCGGTCGACGCCTGGTCGCACATCATGCCGAAGTTCATGCAGCCGAGGCCGACGGCAGAGACTTCGATGCCGGAGTTACCGAGGGGTTTCAGTTTCATGTTCTTGTCCTTGCTTCATAGTTTGGCGAACTGTCTTAGCTGACTGCGCCGATGGGCTCTTCCGGCTCCGGCTCGGGTTCACCGGCTCGGGTCCTGACGACAAGCGCAGCCAGCAACAAAGCGCCGTTCATCAGGCCCATGGCCCAGAACGGCGCCGAGCGCCCGATACCGTCGTAGATCAGGCCGCCCAGGAAACCGATCGTCATGATGCCGATGGCGCCCATCAGGTTGAAGATACCAATGATCGCGCCGCGTCGCTTCGTACCGGCTTCCTGCCCGAGCAGCGCGCCGGCCGTGACGATGACGCTGACCTCGCCCAAGCCGAGCAGCACTGCGATCGGGATCATCGTGCCGTCGAACGGATCCGCGAAGACGCCCATCGTCGTGTAACCGATCAACGCAAGGGTTAGACCGATCATCAGGCCGGTGACGCGGTTGATGCGGTCGGACATCATGCCTACGAAGAATGCCGAGCACATCGCTGCGAGTTGGACGATACCGAACATCATCGCAGCGCGGCCGACGCTGTCGGCGGTCGACATCCCCCTGTCAATGCCGGCCTGCGTGACCCACAGCGACAGGAAATTTCCAACGATGACGAGGTCGCCGCGGCCGATGAATGCAGCACCGAACGCCAATGCCAGCCGGGGATTGTGCAGACCGGCGGAAATACCCTCGCGCATTTGCCCGAAGACATTGTGTTCGTCGTCGCCGGCGTTGCCGCCGTGGGGAAGGCCCAGGCGCAGGAACACGGCTGCAAACAGGCACACGGCCGCTGCGGTCCAGAACGTCAGCCGGCCCGCCATGACCGGATCGTAGCCGATACTCGCGTAGTACTGCGGCAGGCGGCTGAGGAATACCGTCGCGATCAGCAGAACGCCCAGGCCCTGAAAGATGTTGTTGAACCCGACCCATTGTCCCCGGGACACTTCCTGCGGAGTGTCCTGAATGCTGGCGCTGAGCATGACCGGCGTCATTGCCACGCCAACGGCAAACACCAAGCGGTACATGATCAGCTGTGGTTCGTTCGTCGCGAGCGGATAGATCACGTACGCGGCGGCGAGAACGACGAAGCCGGTTGAATAGATGAAGCGTCGACCGACCTTGTCGGACCACGCGCCCATCACGGCGACCAGCATGACCGTGACGATTTCCTGTAACAGGGTCAGCCGACCCGTCACCGTGCCCTGTTGATCAGCCGGCACGTGGATGATCTCGTTCAGGACGTACGGGGTGATCAGGCTCATGAACACCAGCGTCGCGACGGTAAAGAAGGAGCCGAATACCACCGTGGCGACGTTCAGGCGCGTCAGTCCCGGCCGGATCCAGAAGGGACCGAACTTGATGCCGCGGGTATCGGGTTCAAACATGACGGTCACTTGCCTCGAACGCGTGGGAGTCGAAATGAGCGATGATTAAATCAAATGATTTAATCACGCGCAATTCCCACACATCCTCTGCGGTCCCTGCAGTCAACGGCTCAGCTTGCTCGGGCACGCGAGGTTTCTGGTGATACGGGTGCAGTCAGCCCGCCCGTGACCACGTCGATCAGGTTATTGATGAAACTTTCGGATTCACGGTCGGCACCGCGCTGGCTTTGCAGGCGGTAACGCTCGCGGTCCGCCAGCGAGTGGATGATCATTTCCCACATCAGGCCGAACCGCTGTCCCAGGGCCCGGTCGCTGATCTCGGGGTGTGCATGGTTGATCAGCGTGTAGACCTCCGACGTCGCGTCGGTCAGTGCGTTGTCGAAGTATTTGCGCGTCCCGCCCTGGGGATGTCCGATTGCCTGGGACAGGAAGCGGATATAGAAGCTGCCGCCCTCGCTTTCCTCGACCTCGTCGACGATCGGGCGGACGATGGCGGCGACCACGCGACGCGTATCGTCTTCGCATTCCTCCGCGCGAATGTCATCGAGCATGGCCTTTCGGCGCTGGTTGACGCTGCCGAGACGGTACTCATAGATGCTGCGAACCAGGGCGTCTTTCGAGCCGAAATGATAGTGCGCGGCCGAGGAGTTGCGTTGCCCGGCCTCCGCATTGATCTGTCGCAGTGATACGCCGTCAATACCGTTCTCGGCGATCAGTCTTTCCGCGGCGAGTATCAGTGCGACGCGGGTGTCGGCGCCGACGCTCGTCTTTTTGCTTCTGGCCATGGTTTAGCTACCCGATAGGCGGGCGCTCGCCGCGGTTACCAGTAGTGCGTCCAGCGCGAATTCTTCGCGAATCGCGCGAACGCGTCTCGTTTGTCCGTTGGCGGGCTCTCCAGGTAGGTGCTGTGGTCATAGCGTGTACGGTATTCGTCAAACACCGGCCGATACAGATCCATGTGTACGTCCGGAATGCGGTGCTTCTTGCGGAACTCGGCCATCGGCAGTATCGCGAACTGCTTGCACTCGAACACGCCGGCCTTCGCCAGCTCGACGCCGCGCGGGCCGAAGATCGCGGATCGGCCAGAGCCGCCGTAGGCTTCTTCCTCGAAGAATCCCGGGTTACGCCCATGGGTGCTGACCGAGTTGTTCGTGATCATCGTGTACAGACTGTTGTGATACGAAGTCAGCCGCATGTCTTCGTACTCGAAGCCACCGGTCGCGACGCGGCAGATGATCTCGGCACCTTTGAAGGCCATGCAGCGGAACAATTCCGGTTCGAACTGTACGGCCGACATCGCGATGTTGCCGACGTCGGTCTGTACGACCGGCACCACGGCGTCGATGCCGTACATCTCGACGAAGCGGTCGTATACGTCGTAGATGACGGACGTGTATTGCTCGGATCCCGGGAACATGCCGCGCACGTTGCGTTGTTTCCAGTGAGATGCCACGACGTTGCCGTCGGGTCCCATCATGACCATCAGGTGCAGTATATGTCCCGGCCAGTTAACGGGGTCTTTCGCGTAGGTGCCGAAAACGATATAGCACTTGTATTGCTTGGCCTTCTTCCCGACTTCCTCGATTTCGGG
>CAZISL010000098.1:0-16426 GCA_964541975.1 uncultured Chromatiaceae bacterium
GCTGACTTGGCCGGCATGGAGCACGAGTCCGTTCGTTATGTGACGGCAAACTTCCTCAACCCGAATGAACTGGAATCACTCGCGCCAGAGACCTATGACAATATTATTGTTATTGCCCGCGAACGACTCGGCGAGGAGGCGGTCGCCGACGCGGCCACGCTGTCCGCGTGCATCACGCTCGCCATGTTGCCGTCGATGGCGGACGGTCCTCACGTCATGGTCGAGATCCTCGAGGAAGAAAACCTCCCCCTGTTCGAGCAGAAGGCCGACGACGTGATGCTGAGCCCGATGGCAGTGAGTTACGTATTATCCCAGGTGGCATTGGCGCCGCCATTGCGACAGGTTTATAGCGAACTCGTGCATCCCTCAGGCACCCATATCGCCTTGCGCAAGATCGAGTCGCCGGCGGAGCGGGCTCGTATGCGTTTCGGCGATGTGTCCGCGGCCACGACTCTCCGCGGCGAGCTCGCGATCGGGATTTTGTCGCCCGAAATTAACGAAGGTCGCGTCATGCTGAACCCGAACGAGGATCTCAGCTGGGGCCCCAACCCGGAGGATCGTGTCATCGTGCTGACCGCCGGGACGGGTGAAGCCTGATTACCTGCACGGCGTCCCGGAAGACTCTCGTCGAATCAAGAAACATGTTGGAGAGGTTGAGCGGTATGAATTACCAAACCATAGTCAAAAGCATTTTAATGTTGATCGTGCTCAGCCTGGCGTCCGGCTGCGGCGGCAAGCTGACGAAAAAGAGAACAGCCAATGTCGCGTTCTTCGCGGACACGTCGATTGCCCTGGTGGGTGATACGAATTTCGGGCTGACGCGGGATGACGCGGTCTACAATCGTGATCTCTTCTCACCCGGCGAGGAAGAGGAGCAGAGGCTGAATGCCAAGCTTCTGGAAATCAACGAGTACCTGAAGGTGATCGTGAGATACTCACTCAAGATCGTGGATATCGCCGAAACGGGGGGCAGTGAGCAGAATATCGTCGCGCTCTATGCCGATACCCTGGCCGAAGCCAGCGACTGGGTGGAAAATAACCTCGAGTTGGAAAGCACGCGATACGACGAGATTGTCGAATCGGTGCGCGCGCAGGAAACGTTTCTGGCGGCGCTACGGGAAGCGCAACCAGTCATCAACGCCTACGGTCGCTATGCCGAGGTATTGATCGAGGAGCTGGATGAGGCAACGGAGGCGCTCGTGCTGAAAATCGACGGGCGAATCGACGAAAAATTCGCCGATGTCGTGAGTTATCAGGCGGCGCTCCGCGCAGAGAGGTCGGCTATCCTCAGAGCGCTGGCCGATTTGTACAAGACGTACCGCGGCGACTCAGGCGCCTACGTACAGCTGCGATCCAGCGACGCGATTGTCGATAAGACGGTTGCCCCTGACGTGGATTCGCCGACGCAAGAGCAGTTGATGGCGATCGCGCAGCATCTGCGGACGAGGCTCGACGGGCTCAGCCTGATCGAAGATGTAATTCAGCGCGAGTGGGAAGACTATCGCGAATCGCATCGCGAACTCGATCGCAAGCACGCGGACCTGGAAGCGCAAAGAAACCGCGCACGTCTGGTTTTTCTCGTGTGGATCAGAGCGCATCGAAACATGGCTTCCGGCAAGATGGACCCGGCCGAATGGTTCGACATTTCGGCGGTGCCGGGAACGTTGTTCAATACGGGCACGGGTATTATTTTCTAGTAGCCTCGCGCCAGGCCAATCAAAATGGGCGCGGTAGAGCGACTGCGGGAGATTTGCGGGACCCGGTTGTGCACCGTTATGCACGGTTATGCAGTTGGCAACGGACGCCCCTTGGCGATTATCAATTAAAACAATTACTTACAGTTGATATAGCGCTCTCATAATGCCGGGTTCGGTGGTTAGCGCCGCAAGGCTGTCGCCTTGCTCTGCATAAGTTCCGCCGTGTATCGTTCCGCTCACGCTGCGCGCGATCAGAACGATGGCGTCACTTAGCTACGCGAAACCTTCGGTTCCGCTCCGCATAAATTCCGGCCTTTATCTTTCCGGCCACGCTGCGCGTGCCCGGAAAGATGGCGTCATTTGGTCGACCGAATCAGTGATTCGCTCGACACAAGTTCCACTTCAGGTGTTTCCGCACTCGCGGTGCGAGCACAGAAACACAGTGTCACTTGAAGTCCACCCATCACCACCATATATTTCAAGCACTTACGTATCCATATTCCCCGGCCCCAGCACTTTTAGTGCAGTGTTCGGCAGCTCAATTAAAGAAAAAATTTCCGCTTTCTGCTCGAAGCGGAAAAGTGAGTACCTTGAAATACGAAGCAAGCTGTTGATCGATCATGTGTTGACTGTTCGGTGGATGATCATTCAATCATTAACTCGCCACCTTGCAGGGGGAATCCGTCGACCACGATCGGCTGTCCGCTATCGATATTGACCATTTCGACCGATTCCACGGTTACGTTATAGGTGTCGGCAGCAGGTGGCGATGGATTGCCGGTATTCGGCGATGGATCATCGGTAATGGGCGATGGATCGTCGGAACGCGGCGCAAAGAGTCCGTTGTTATCTTCGTCATCGAATAGCTCGCAACCGGACAACGCGAGGAGCATGACCGCAAGAGCAATTATTTTCCCGAAGTCATTCATCGTCAATCCCCTGGACGAGCTCGCCGAATACGTAGACAACCAGCAGGTTCGTGTCACCGGCAGGCACTTCGAGCGGTTCATCGAGGAACAGCGTCAGCGTGCCGTCGTCCACCGCATACTGACCGCTCGCCAACACCTGATCGACGTCATTCCATTCTCCGTCGCGATCGATATCGTGTATCAGGATGACGCTATCGATCAGTCGTTCGTCCGCCGTACCATCGGCGCTCAAAGTCAGAGAATTCAACGCGGTATCACCGGATTCGCTGCGTAGCTGGAATCTTGCCATGATGACTTCACCGTCACCGTCCAGCGTCGAATCTTCCTGTGGTAGCGCCTCCCCGCGAGCCGAGATCGGTATCGCCAGGCCACCGAGCAGCCGAATCGTGCCGTCTGCTAGGCCGTCCAGGTCATTCGGGCCGCCATCTTTCAATGTCAGCTGCAGGCAACCGTCGGCTTCCGCCAGACCCGTTTCATAGTCGTCTTGTGACGCTGGCGGGCACGCACCCTGTGCACCCGATGCCGAAGCGACCCGGTTATCCGCGTCTTCGACAAAACTCCGCCACAGCCCGTCATCGAATATTCGGAAAACCGCGCCGTCCGTTGCCGGGCTGGCCAGCGGCAGGACAATTTGCGCGCTGCCGTTCTGATCCAGTCGCGTGATCTCGAAATCCATCAGGCTACTGGCGTAGCCAAACTCGAGATCCGTGCCGATGCTCTGCTCGTCGATGGAGGCATATAAGCTGCTCTGTTCAAATGCCGTGGCCCCGAGTCGCAGATTCAAGCCCGTCTGCGTCTCGAGCAGCCGGCCATCGGCCGCGATTCGCAGATAGTTGGAATTCGCGATGTCATCGAGATAATTTGCGATTCGATCGCCGTCGCTGTCGCCCGGCCCTTCAGACGCATCGCTCTCGCCGTCGGCATCGGTGTCATCACTCGATTTCAGCAACAGCGGTTCGGCGGAGACATTGAGCAGGGAATCGGCCCCGGCGCTCAACGGAGGAAGGCCATTGTCGGTAACACCGACCCGCATATCGTAGAGGCCCGCCGCCAGCCCCGAAGGCTCCAGCAGGAACGCGGGATCGTTCACCGTGATCGGATCGATCAGCGCGCTGTCCGACCCGCTCCAGTCGAAACTGTGTTCCTGGGCAGGATCGTCATCAATGCTCGCGATCAGCACCGCCGGGCCCGCGCTGTTCACGATCGTCGTCGTCGGTCTGCCCTGCTGCTCCACTCCGATCATGACCTTGGGCGGCAGGTTTAGCTCGGTAATCGAGAGGGTATGCGTGGTCGCCGCACCCGGGACCGCATTCACCGGCGTACCCATCGACAGCACGATGGTCTCGTCGGGCTCGTCGTTCGCATCCCTGACGATGTCAATTTCGATATCCGTCGTCAGCCCCGCAGCAATCACCGCTTCACCGTCGACACCGTCGTGATCGCCCGGATTCGTCGCCGAACCGCTGATCCGGAACGGGACCGTGACCGGATAATTTACGGCCGGGCCATTGAGTTCGACGCTGACGCGGGCCAGCGTGCCTTCGGACACGGACTGATCGACCTGCAAGCTGACCATCGGCACGACATGCACGAACTGGAATCCTTCGACCTCGTTCCCGGACTCGTCTGACGCATTCCACTGAACGACATGCCGGCCCGGCCGGAACGGTCCGGGGTTGTTCGCGGTCGCTTCGACGGCCCCGTCTTTGAAGTCGTTCGCGGTCGCCGTGCCCAGGTCCACCAACGTCAACGCGCCGGTCGCATCGACCACGACATCGGTCGGAATATTGAGCACCGGCGGAATATCGTCGATGGTCGGGTCGGTCCCTGCGATGACTTCGTCGCCGTCGCTCACGCCGTCACCGTCGGTATCGGCCACCAGCGGTGACGATCCGGCGTTGTACTCGTCGACGTTGCTGAGCCCGTCACCGTCGGCATCGGCGGCACCGTCATTGACGCCCGGGTCGAAGCCGAACGTGTCTTCGAACGTATCGCTCATGCCGTCTTCGTCGGTGTCCGTGGTATCGGCGATCAGCGTCAGGCCGGCCACGATACCGGGCGCCTGGTCCAGCGCATCCGAGCTCGTGCTGACCGTGCCCTCGAATTCATAGTCTTCTTCGTAGATCAGGTTGCCGGGCCCGCTGACGGTCATGGTCAGAACCGTTTCCGCACCCGGGCTCAGCGTACCGATCGTACAGCTCACCGTCAGGCCGTCACGCGTGCAACTGCCCTGCCCAATGGTTATGTCGCCGACGTCGAGGCCCGCCGGCAACAGCAGATCGATCACGATGTCTTCTGCGGTCAGCCCGGCACCGACCGAAGGCTCGACATTTACGATCGTGACCTCGAACGTGAAATCTGTACCGTCCGGAATTTCCTGCAGCGTGACCTCGTCCTCCTCGAGCGGCCCAGCGTAGAAAATCCCCCGGACGCCGAGGAAGACCAGCGACTCGACCTCGATGGCGAATTGATCGCAGCCTTCCAGCCCATCGCTGTCCGTCACGCAGACGTTGATCGTCCGCTCGCCGGTCTGTTCATAGCTGTGCTTGGCGAACGTAGACCCCTCATCGTCGGCGTTCATCGGCGGGACGGTAACGATGCCGAGCAGGTCGGCCTCGTCACCGTCGTCAACAATCTCACCCGTCGCATCGCTGCTGCCGTCGCCCCAGTCGATGAACGCCGTGTATTCACCCGAGTCCTGCTCGGCCAGGTCGTCGGTGAACTCGGTCTGCACGACCGTCTCGAACCCGAGCGCCACGCGGTCGGGAATTTCCGCCGTGACGACGGGCGGATCGTTGCGCGGCGTGACGGTGAAGGTCAGCGTGGCTTCGTTGGAGTCATCGACGCCGTCGTTGACGATGAAGCTGAGGCTGTCTTCGCCGCTGAAGTCGGGTGCGGGTATATAGGTCCAGGTATCGGCGAAGCCGCTCAGTATGCCGTTCTCGGGCCAGCGGGTCAGGCTATAGGTCAGCGTATCCAGGCCGTCCGGGTCCTTGCCGATGACGCCGTCCGGGTCGCCGGCCGGCAACTCGAAATCGACGGGCTCGTCCTCCGGCGTGCTGATCTCGATCGACGCAGCTTGCGGCGGGCGGAAGTTGCGATTGACCGTCACCGTCACCGTGGCGGCTTCGCTCTGCGCGAGTCCGTCGCTGACGCTGAAGCTGAACGTATCCTCGCCCGTCACGTTCGGATTCGGGAACTTCTGGTCGGACACGTAGGTGACCGTCGCTTCCATCGTCGCGCCCGGCTCCGTGCTCTCCTTGACGTCCTTGAACGGTAGCGTGCCGAACACGTAGACGAACCTCTCGCGCCTGTCGACGACAAAGAACTGGCTCGAATTGACGGCGACCGATTCGGGCTGACCCAGATTACCGAGTATGAAACTTGGCCGGCTGGCCTTGTCGACACCGCTGTCTTCGGACACGGCCTCACCGGCGAACGAGCCGTCAGGAGAAAAACGCTGGACACGTGCGTTCTCGTAATCGGCCACATACAGGACATCGTTCGGGTCGATGGAAATGTACTTCGGCGTATCGAACTGGCCCTGCCGGCATCCGGCCCGCGCGTCGAATTTCTTGTCCTGAGGGTCGTCGGGGTTACAAGCGGATTTTGCGTCCGCTGCGACCGTGCAAGTCGGTACCGGAACCGGATCGTTCGGATTGACGTTCTCCCAGGTGCAGCTGTAGCCGAAACTGCGACCCAGCTCCGGTTGCACCGGATCCGGATCCACATCGCAATCGCCGAAGCCGCTCGCGGTGCACTTGCCCGCCCAGCCGATGTAATCGCCCGGCACGGGTTCGCCGGTCTCGTCGAGCGTGACCGGCCCGATCTTGTGAATACGATCCCGCTCAACGTCGTTGGCGTAGAGCGAGCCGTCGGAACCGACTTCGAGCGACGGGATCTTCCCGAACCAGTCATCCAGCACGACGCCGTTCGCATCCTTCGGGCCGATCTCACCCAGCAGCCTGGTCTGCCCGTCGCGGAAGTCGTAGGCACGAAGTCGTTTGGCGGCGACTACGTAGACCACCTCCCGCTCGCTGTCGATGCGGGCATAGCTGTCGTCCGAACCGAAACTGCCGAGTTCTCCCCCGGTCCAGGACGTAGCCTGGGTGCACCCGGCCGGAACCGTGCTGTCGGTCCAGTCCTCCGTGGAACATTTCTGGAGGCCCAGCACTGCGCTGGACGTGCTCTCAGTGATGATCGTGTTGTAGTACAGGAAGCCGTCGCGATCCACGCGGAAAGCGTCGCCGACCAGGCGGAACGTATTGGTCGTAATAGGTAGTTGCCCGAGATACTCGCCCGAGGCGCTCCATTTCGAGAACCGCAGTTCCGTGGCTGCGCTGTCGGTGAAGGCCAGGCAGAAGAAGAACTCGTCGAGCACGTAGCGAATGCCATCGTCGGTGACGTGCACGTATCGCGGTTTGTGCACGAAATTCCGCGGTGGATCCCCATCCGGAAAGACGAAATCGGGATCGCTATCGTCGCAGTAGGTATTGCCGATATAAGAGTTCAGGTCGGGATTGGCAATCGGGTCGAAGTCCTCGCCGAGGCCATCGTTCGGCCGGGTCCGATAGTCTTCGATGAAGAACGGTAACAGCGGTGCGACGAATTCGCCGTGGGCCGGCTGTGACACGATCTTGAACGACAGCGGATCGAACTGGTTGTCGAGCTCATCTTCATCGTTCGCAGTCAGCGTGATATCCACCGCTTCCGCCGTGCGCGTCGTGGCCGTAATGCCTTCGGTCGCCGTCGGCGCCGTATTTGTATCCGGTGTCTTTACGGTGATCAGCTGTGTTGACTCGGCCGAATTGAGCGAATCGTCGACGGCCGTCCACGTCACCAGCGTGCGCCGATTTAACGGGAAGGAGTCAGGCGCGTCAGTCGAGATGTCGGCCTGCACGTCTACGATGTCATTGGCCACCGCGTCGCCGATGTTGGCGTCCGCCCTGGTCACAGCGGCCGCGCTTTCTATGACCTTGCTCGGAGGCGCCAGCAACAGTGGCGGTTCCGTGTCCTCGACAATAATGTTCAGCACCGCCGTCGGCGCGTAGTCCTGCCCGTCATCCGGGTTAGGCCCCCGGTCCCGCGCCGTCAGGGTTAACTTTTGGGGTCCCAGTTTCAACAACTCGGGGGCAGACAGAATGATCTCGGGCGTTCGTCCGCAGTTGTCCGCGCTGGCGGCCCGGCCGATCTCGAGCAGCTGCTTGCGTACCCGGAACAGCCGGGTGCCGCCGAAGTCGGTGGCCGGGATAATCAAGGGTTCGGGATCGATGATCGTCGGCGGCACCGAGTCCCAGACGGTGATGATCTGCCCCTTATAGCTGACCCCGGTTTCTTCGGCAAACAGATCGAGCAGGCACTGTGGGCCGCATTCCTCGATGCTGCGCTGGATGATTGCCAAGACAGGCCTGTCATCGATTTCGTTTTCGAGTTCGGCGATGATCACATCGATGTCGATGTCCTGTCCGCCCAGCGGGTTGCGGTCGGCGAAGTACTGACGGGTGGTTTCGACGAGGCTTGCCCGGCCCGGCCCCTCGCTCGGCGAAATCTCGTCTTTGATATCGGCAGCAACGGCCGTCCAGCCCTGCTTTTTGAGTTTCTTGAAAAGCTTTGTAAGCAGCTTTCTGGTCTTTTTTCTGATCTTTTTTTTGAGCTTCTTCCTCAATTCTGCCGCGTAAGCAAACGCCGCCCGTTGATCCGCAGAAAAGGCAGAGCTTCTCGCCCGCCGGTCTTCGAAGGCTTTCGTCCAGACGTCGTTATATTTCTGCGCCGCCCGGGTTATTTGCCCGACATCTGCGGCCGTAAGCACCTCCTCGGTAATCTCATCGCCGATACCCGGGCTCTTGTTTCTCTCGAAGATCCGCTTGAGCAGCTTTTTTCCGTTCTTGCCGACCTTTAGTTCCGAACCGATCATGAACGCGATCGCCCCCGCCGGGACGATCACGTCCGTGATCTTGTTTTTCTGTCCGGCCGCCCGCCACTGAATGCCGTGCTGGCCGATCGGCAGGTATACGAGCTGGGAGCCAGTGGCCGATGGATCGATCGGGGTATACGGCTCGCTGAACGATTGCGAGTCCTGGTTCCATCGGCGCAATTGATAGGGCGTCTGGATTTTGAGCGCCACGTCCGTATTGGCGTGATACAGTCGCGGCGAGCGCAGGAAGCCGAAGCGCGTGTCGTCGGGATCGAGGGGATTTCTCCACGGCTTGAACTTGACCCGCGGCGGATCGCGGTAGGGCTCGAAGATCGAGAAGCCGATAAAGTTCGTGTAGTCGGCCGTCCGGGATAGCAACTCGAACTCGATGCCGCAGCCATCCGCGGTATAGCCCGCACCGTCGCCGGCGGCTGGATCGACCTCCCGATCGTCAGGTGCGAATAGCCACGGAGGCAGTGTCTTCAGCGCAATATTGCCCGCGAATGCGCTGATCTCGCCGGGAATGCCGAAAGGTCCCGGCAGAAATCCACCGGCAAGACCGGTGTTGTGGCTCCCGAGCCCGAGAATCATTTTCTCGAACAGGATGCAATCTTCGTAGTTGATATCTTCGGGATCGCACGGTTGCAGCTGCGCGTGCACCGGCGCCATCCAGGCGAAACTGGACAGCACAATCGTCAGGCAAAGACGCTTGGTCAGGCTGGGGCTGAGGCTGAAAACATTCATTCTCCCCCCCCGGAGAATCATTCAGCATCACCAGAGTTCATTGTTATTAAAGAAGCAATGATGCTGAAACGAAGCGGAGAGCTTTAATAACATCCGCTACTTTCAACCTAACACTGCGTAATCCTGGAAATGATTCTCGCTCTAGTTTGTCCGGCCATCGGTCAGTTAAATGGAATAAACGAGGGGATATTGAGGTTTCGCGTTGGCGTAGCAACATTTTGTTATATGCTGATCATGGCTGCTTCCTGGTATGGGCCCACTATATCGGCTGAATCACTAGACTTATGATTCCGGGAGATTTGCGGGACCCGGTTGCGCACCGGCCGCTGCAAGCAGGGCTTGGTTCGTTACAAAGCTGATGTTGGTTTGAGTTTCAGCCACGATCGGATCGGCCGGTGGTCTGATGTCCCGCCAGTGTCGACCACTTGTTGCTCGATCAACTCGAAGTGGTCGCTAAAAAAGATGTAGTCGATCCGTATTTCCGGATCTGTCATCGGATGTGATGGCTCTTCCAGTAGTGCCGGCTGCTGCTCAAATACTGCGCTCGATATCGCTTTCAATTCTGATATCTCCGGTTCGGTTGGCAGCGCATTGAAGTCGCCCATAAGGATCCACGGCCGCCGTGACTTCGCGATCGCGGCCACCAGCTCGGCGACTTGTTCCCGTCGTATCTGGTTGGGATGTAGCAGGTGGCTCAGGTGGGTTACAAAGACTTCGATCTCCCGCTCATCGAGTTCGAGCAGCGCCCAAATATATGAACGCTGGATCATGTCGCTGCTGGTAAAGGGCACGACGCGCGAGTCTTTAACGGGCAGCCGCGTGGACAACGCGTTGCCGAACCCGAAACTCGCGTCTCCGTAAATCGTTCGACCGGGGATCGCCGACTGATAGTAAGGCAGCATATCGGTAAAGGCGCCATATAGACTGCCTTTATTGACTTCCTGATAGCCGACGATATCGGCAGGGTTCTCTTCGAGCCACCGCAGGTGTTCATCGGGGGCAAAGCGATAGTCGTCCGTCCAGCCGTATCGCACGTTGCTCGACATGACCGAAAACTGTAACGGGTCTGCCGCCGCCGGCTGCACGGCCGTGGGTCCGGGCGCCTGCGGCCGGAGAACCAGCAGGATCGGCAGTGTCGCGATCAAGCCGAAGAGAGCGAGCCGCTTGTAGTCGGAGGAGGTCGCGAGCTCGGCGGAATGCCCCCGCAGCTCCGCTGCAACCGTGATCGCGCAGACCAGCACCAGCGCTATGCTGAATCCGGCAGGATCGGCATACAGCAGAAAATACACGACTGCGGCGGCGAAGCCGATCGCGCCGGCGACCAGTCCGAATACCGGAATGGTTCGGCTCGAGCCTGCGGCCGAAGCCCGGTATTGACGAGCGTGGAGAAACCAGCAAACGGTGGTGCCGAAGCACGCGACGCCGTGCCCGATCAGGCCGCCCGCGAGATCATAGTTCACGTACAGGACGACGTAGAGCCCTGTTCCCATGCAGATCGACACAACGATCGACAGGGCGGCCGAGCCGGCAGCGCCACTGGCGATTCGCCGCGAGGCAAGGATTCCAGCCAGCATACCCAGGAGAAGTGATCCGTAATATACGGACGTGGGGCTCGCGGGCGTGCGGGCGCTCCAGAGACTCAGGTTGAACAGGAACGTAACGGACAGGCCGATCAGCAACCCTGCCGCCGCAGCATACAATTGCGCCGCTGTCGTCGGCGCGCTGTTCCGATCGAGTGGATCGGTACGCGGGCCCTCCGCGATCGCCACCAGGCCCAGCAAGGCCAGCATGACATAGCCCGGTAGGCTGTCGATCCGAAACAGCGTGAGCACTCCGTCATTGAAGAGCCTCGCTGCGAGATAGAAGACCACTCCGAGCATTGCACTGGAGAGCAAAGCCTCCTGGTTCGCGAAACCGTCGAGCCTGCGATAGAGGGCTACGGCGGCGATTCCACAGCCGACGTTGGCCAGCAATACCGCCCACGCGAATAAATCGCTGCCGCGGTAGCTGGCCAGCAGGAAATACAGCAGGACGAGACCACCAAGCATGATCTTGAAGGTCCGTGGCCGGTCCCGATCCTGTAGGAACAGCTTATAAACGACCGCACCGCTGACGCTTACCAGGGCAACCCCGCCAATCCTGGCGAAATGGTAGGGCGAGCCGTACATGCCGAAATAGAAGTAAGTGCAGAGAACCGAGAGCCAGAGAGCAATGAAGTCCATCCAGAGCCAAACGAACAGGATGGTTCCCGCGACGAGGCATGATTCGCGACCGGGACGTCTCATGTCTCGGCCGCTAGTCTTCAGGTATCGGTGCGGAGATTGGTGCGCTCCGCGTATCGGTTTGCACCGTCCAGCCGCTTTCCTCGATCCACTCTCTTGCCATCGGACTCATGCCGCCGGCCACCCATAGTTGCTTGTCTTCGACCCCGGGGACTTCGTCGAGCCTGCTTCGCGCGGCCGTGAAATATGCCGCAAGGTTTGAGCTGAACGATACGTGGTCCGCCGGCACGTTGACGACAAGCGCGCCGTCAGCGTTTCTGGCGGCGACGACCATGAGCTCGCTCACGAGTACGAACTCGCGAATTTGCGCGACTGTCTCGTGGTAGTTTGCATACATTCGCGCCTGGCTGAGACGAAACAACGCCTGGTCCTCGTTCTTCGCCAGCACGGCGGTTTTGAGAAACTCGCCTCGGCCGTCGGCGTCGTCAATTTCTTCAAGCGTATCTACGAACGCGGTCTGGAAGGTCGGCGTAAAGACATAGTTACCGAGGAACAGGTCGATAACCGATTGCTCGACATTCATCGCCTGGAGCTTTTCCTCGTTGGTTTCGCGCAGTTCTTCCGGGGTCCTGTCACGGACCTGCTCCTCGAGCGAGTGCAGGTAACCGGCGACGGAGATCGCGATACCGACGCCGCCGTCGACGAAGCCACGCGCGGTGCGACCGCCGACCTGTCCCACGAATCCGATCCTCGCGAGATGATCCAGGTAGTCCTGCAATACCGGGTTCGTCGAATACGGATCGACCTCGAACGCCGCGGCGTATTGGCGCCTGGCGCGGGAATAGCCGATGAGGTCCACGACCGTGTCGCCGATATCCAGGTCTGCTTCGACCGGACCGGTGCCGCTAATGCTTCGTCGCGCCGAGGCGAATATCTCGAATACTCCGCTGGTCGTGCCCCTGAAAGTCCCGAAGGGGTCCGTTACGAGGCGGAAGGAACTTCCCAGCACGTCGCGGCCGGCCTTGCCGACGCCCTCGATGAACTGCTCGCTTTCCGACCACTCCTCCATGCGCGCAATGGCGTCGATCTCGTCGACCCGGATCAGCAGCTCGTCGGTGGAATTGGCGGTGAAGGTGCCGAACCGGGATTCGATGGAGTAGATATTCATGAAGCCGTCGTTGGCCACCTGTTCGGCGACGCGGTGCTCAGGCCCGGACAGCAGTTCCGGCGGAAGTATCTCCGAAGCGCGCAGCGTCGGCGGAGGTTCAAATTGTTGCCGGGCACGTGTCGGAATGGCGTTGAGCAGCAACGCACAGCCGAGCAGTAGCACGATCGCGGGCGTCACGTCTGTCGAGTCCTCGTATCCGGTCCGTCCCGGCTCTTTCGTAATTGTTCGCATAAGGAGTTTCCGAAATCGCGGTTTTATCGTTCTTAGGGTCAATATAATGAACGGAAGAAACCAGCCTACCAGCACACCAATTGCGGGGGTAGCCATGATGCTCAACACCCAGGTGCAGAATAGGGTTCTGTGGCTCGCAGCGGTACTCGCCGCTGGAACACTGATGGTTTCTTCCGTCGCCGCGCAAGGCGATGTTCCCGGTGAGAATCAACCGCCCGCGACCTTCGAACGACCTCATGTGCGTCCGACCAGCGTGACGGCGCAACTCGAGTACTGCAGCGCGCTCCTCGAGATGGACGAGGATGCGGCCACGCTGTCGAGTTGCATTCGTTACGCCGCTGTCATCTTGGACGAGGGCATGCGGATGAGAGAGTCGTTGCCGCGACAGGGCGAGGACTTCGAGGCAAGACTGAACGAGGGGGTCGGCGAGATTGCGGCGCGGCTCGAGGAAATCGCTGCCGGCGACCCCAACCGACTCCAGAAAGATCTGAACGAACTCGATGAGATCATCGGCCAGCTTCGATTCGATTTGTCGCAATTAGCCGCGACGGAACACATACAACTCAGCCTGATCTCGCGGGGCGGGGTCAGCCTCGGGAACTGGCAGGCGGGATTCCTCTACTGGGTAACCGAATGGGCCAAAACCCGCCGTGGTCGCGGCGCGGGATCCTCGGCGTCGGAACCCGCCTTTGGAACGGTGACCGGCGCGTCGGCCGGGGCCGTGAACGGCTTCGCGGCGGCCATCGAGGGCTGCAAGCCCCCGAATCCGTCGGCCGCTGAAAGCCTCTATTACCGGGTGTGGACGAACCTGGGCCTGTTCGGTCGACACGGCGAACCGGGGCTCTTCCCGGGCGACGCGGGCGGATCGACAGCGATCAGCCTGTTCACCAATGACGCGCTCGATGCCGCCCTCAGCGCGGCGACGAGCTACATCGAAGAAGGGGGGCAGCTCACACCTTGCAGTGTCGACTACGGCTTCGTCACGACGCACCTCGATCCCACGCAATCGCCCGTTCACGTTCGCGAGGACGGCGAGCCGATCCTGACGACAAAGAAACTCAAGGAGAAGTTCACGGTCAGGTTGGACTTCCTGGATGATGTCACCGGCGGATCGACGTCCGGGAATAGCAAGCTGAGGATTACGAACATAGGCCCGCCGGAGGATATCAAGGGCGACCAGGTCTACTATGCGGGCCTCGGTCACAAGCAGGACGTTGCGCTGCAGTCGCTGATGCTCGGCGTGCGTGCTTCCGGTGCGTTCCCCGGAGCGTTTCCTCCGGTCCCACTTGCCTATACACAGTATGTGCCCGGACCCGACGGTGCGGTGCTTCGCAAGAAGCGGCTGGCGACCTTCATCGACGGGGGTATTCTCGACAATACCCCGGTCGGCCTGGCCGTCACGCTCGATTCGTGGCGCGCCGATGCTGCGCATCCTGTTCCACAGCTCGAAGGCATCGTTCCGTCGGAGCCGCGAGCCTATGTCTTCCTGGAGCCGCTCGTCACCAGCTGGGTTCGAGCGGGGGAGGCGGCTGAAGAGGCGCGCCAGCGAGAACGAGACCTGTTCAAGACCTACCTGGGGTTTGCAGGCGACCTGCTCGCAACCACGACGGACGCTCAGCTGACGAACACGGCTGAGCAGTTCCCGTTCGTGCGGCGACAAAGCCACGACTGGACGCGGCCTCGTCTGTCGGTTCCCGAGCGACACATGCCGATCACGGGCGCTCAGTTTGAGCACTTCATGGCATTTCTCGAGCGCGACTTCCGGATCTTCGACTTCTATGTGGGAATGGCCGATGCCTACGAGTATCTCGAGCGCGAGGAGTGCCTGTTCGCACCGGAAGGGGAGGCCTGCGTGCCATCGGAGAATCTCCAGCGCCTGGACACGGCCTTGCGGGACGTCAACCCGAATTACCGCTGCATGCGTGCGTACTATGACAGCGAGGATTCGCAGGTCCTGAAACGCATGACGACGGCCGGGTTGCCGCAGCAATGCACGGAACTGGTCAAAGTCGTCTGTACCGCAGGCAGCGCGCCGGACAGCCGCGAATCGGTGGCGGCGTATCTCGAGAGCGGGGCCGTGTCGAGCGAGGCAGGACCGGACAACTGCATTGCGCCGGCGATCGCGAATCACAACTTCCGGGCACTGCTGGCCGGGATGCACAACTACAAGGTATGGATGCAGTCGGATCAGTACTCCGCGGGGGGCGAACTCGATCGCTTCTTCGAGGAGTTGAGCAGCGGGGAACCGTCCGAGCGATTCATCTATATCGACCTTCCGACGTACCTGGAGACCGACGAAGGCTACCTGGAGATGGCCGAGGTCAGGCAGGCTTTTCGTCAACTGATTCAGACGAGCCTCGATCAGCTTGCATCGGAGCAGCCGGGGATGAGCGAATATGCATTGCTGCTCGGCGGGCGCGCGGTGGCGGACATCTCGTTCGGCAAGGAATATCCAAAACAACTCGTCGGGCTCGGTATTGCCAACAGCGGCGTCGAGGTCGTCTATGGCCACCGACTGGGACGGTCGCCTTGGCGCTGGGATACGGCATTTCGAATCTTCAATCTCGAGAAGCAGAACTACGCGGCAGACCTCGATCCGTTTACCGGTGAGTTATATCTCTCGACACAGGGCACGCGGATCTTGTCGCCGTCGATGTTTTTCGATATCGAACTCGGAGCAGGATGGGCGGCTTCCGAGACGGTCGCATTCAGCTCGCCTCAATCGGGCCATGTCGCGTTCCGCTCGGGCCCCAGAACTTACTTGGGGCTGGTCGTGCTTCAGCGAATCTTCGTAACGATCAACGTCGATTTCTATCCCATCAAGGACACCGGCGATGGTTACCGTGACGATGTCGTCGATGACTGGGAGTTCAATCTGACGGCAGGCTGGCGTTTCCTTTTCTGATTTGTACGAATCGCCCGGTTCGACGGCGGGAGATTTACGGGACCCGGTTGTGCACCGTTATGCGTGGTTGTGCACCTGGCAACGCACGCCCCTTGGCGATTATCAATTGATACAAGTACTTACGATTGATACAGCGCTCTCGCGCCGCTCTCGGCTATCGGTGTCGCTTCGCGACTCGTGTATAGCGTGTCCGAATACACGCAAATTCGGCCTTCGCGGCACTTGTGCTTCCTACACGTCGTAATGCCGGGGCCGGTGGTTAGCGCCGCGAAGCTACCGCTTCGCTCTGCATAAATTCCGCCCTTTGTCTTTCCGCCCACGCTGCGCGTGTCCAGAAAGACGGCGTCATTTAGCTACGCGAAACCTTCGGTTCCGCTCCGCATAAATTCCGCCCTTTATCTTTCCAGCCACGCTATGCGTGACTGGAAAGACGGCGTCATTTAGCTACGCGAATCCTTCGGTTCCGCTCCGCATAAATTCCGCCGTCTATCTTTCCAGCCACGCTGCGCGTGCCCGCAAAGATGGCGTCATTTAAAGTCCACCCATCACCACCAATAATTTCAATTACTTACGCGCTAAACAGCCGATTTCCGGATAGCCATTGCGGGAGATTTGC
>CAZISL010000099.1:0-4493 GCA_964541975.1 uncultured Chromatiaceae bacterium
CGCCGAAGAACATCGGGCGGCAAAGTGATATTGATCGCCATGGCTCTCATGTCGAGTTCGGCGGTCGCCCCGGTGAGATCGCGGATACGATAGTACAGCCTGTCGTCGAATCGAATCGGCTGTGGATAAGGCGGACGAACCCGCCACTTGATCAACTCGGTTTCGGTGGCGTAGAACTCGTCGGCACCGTCCCACAGCAGAAACGCCTCACCCCGCTCGACATGGTTGACGGTCGTATCCGCCAATAGCAATTGCAGCGATTCGTCGGCATGCGGCGCACCGGCAAATGTGAAGGCTGCGAACGCAGCTATGGCCAGGTTACTGCGTAACCACCTCATACTCCACTGTCCCCACTGTGTCGGTTACCGCAACGAGTCTTGATATATTTGCTTGCCCCTCTCCATTTCCAAAATAAAAATCGTGTGTCGAACCCGGCAGCAGATACACCGCTGCTTCCGTTCGTTGCGCACGGTCACCATTCGTATCGACTGCCATGATTTCCTGTACCCGGATGTGCGAATTACCGGGGTTTCGGAAGCGCGCCCGGAGCCGACCGTCTTCGACGGATGTCTCGACCATTTCGAGATCGGAGTTCGGCGGCACCGCCGCGGGCGCCGTGAATATCGGCAGACTCACGATCAGGCGCATGCGTAACTGGCCGCCGAGAAAATCGACATTCGGGCGCGGCAGTTCGGTCAGGAACAAACGATGTGCCTGCTCCCGGTCCGGGCTTTGACCACCGACGAGGCCCACGCGAATGATCTGGGTTTCTCCGGGAGCGATGGTGAATATCGGCGGCACGGCGATCACGTCACGCGTCGACTCGTACTCGTCCGTGCCATCCTCCGCCTGCGCCCAATCGCGCGCGTCGACCTGCATCGAAATATCGTCGTTACCGGTATTGAATACGCGAATGACCCCGGAATGTTGTGCCTCGTCGAAATCGACGCGCAACGGCGAAACACCGACCATTCCAGCCGATACCCCGCCCGGGCAGGCGAGGAGAAGGAAAGCAGCGCAAAGCGCTGCTTTCCATTCTTTCTCCACAATCATGGCGTCAACGAGATGGTGACATTGACGGTGTCGCTGTAGTTACCCACTGCGGCGGCGTCGATGTTCGCGGTCGTCACGAGACCATGCACGTCTACCGTATCGTAGATGGTCGGATCGGGGTCGATGCCGGTTCCCGTCACGGTCAGTCGATCTGCGCCGGTATCGCCCCAGATATTGGTATGAGTCGATTCCTTGTACAGCTCGTAAGCCAACGTGTCGCCGGTGCCGTTAATCATCGTGCGGTCGCTTCTTACGCCGGCGTCGATCGCGATGAATGCGGTCGTACTCTGGGAGCAACGCCACTCGATCGTGCCCGTCGTATCGCCTGGAACGCCCGCGCCCGGCGTCAAGGTACCGAATGCGACGGCGCTGGCCGTGCCCAGCTCGCAGAAGTCCGCGATGCTGGCCGTAACCAGCATCGGACCGGCGCCGGCCGTGTTGAGCTGAACCAGGCATGCGCCCAGCGTCAGCAGACTCAAGGCCCTGCGGCCTTGCTTGAGACTCTTCATAGATATTCTCCCAGCGGACAAATCCGCAACAACAACCAATAGTCCTGGTTCGCCAAATTTTTGACGTCCGGCGCTCCAGGCGGCCAGATTATGGAGAATCTGTGAGTTTCAGCGTGATGGAAGTCGCTTTTTCGCCAAAATATTGGCGTTTAGGGGGTGTGGCGCCAAAATTATGACAAATCGAGCTTGTCGCGGTGCCGGGTCGCGGCGCGTCGAACCAGCCGGTGACGCGGGCGGACGCGCCGCGGGAAATCAGTCCTCGAGCCAGGCCTGGCGCTTCCGGTACAGCGTGGAGGGGCTCACGCCCAGCGACGCGGCGGCCTTCACGACGTTGCCGCCGCACGCGGCGATCGCGTTTTCGATCGTCTCTCTCTCGATGTCGCGCAATGAGCGAATCGATTCGTCGCCCGGCGTCGCGGCAGCGGCGCTCGCGGCTTGCTCCGGTTTGCCGGCGGAGCTAATCGGGGCGGGAATCATTTCCGCGGTCACTTCGTCGCCGTCATGCAGGATGACGATGCTGCGCACGATGTTCTCTAACTGGCGTACGTTGCCGGGCCAGCTGTAGTTCATAAGCAAATCTTCCGCGGCGGCGGAAAAGCGCCGAAATCCCTTGCCCTCTTCGGCCGAGATTTCTCGCAGGAAGTGATTACCAATCGGCATGATGTCCTGCCGGCGTTCGCGCAATGACGGCAAATCGATCGGCACCACATGCAGGCGATAGTAGAGATCTTCGCGGAAGCGGCCGCTGTTGACCTCCTCGAGCGCGTCGCGATTCGTCGCGCAGACGAATCTCACGTCGACCTCCGTCTCCTCGCTACTGCCGACCTGCCGGAACGTGCCGGTCTGGATGAAGCGCAACAGCTTCGCCTGCAAGTCCAGATCCATTTCGCAAATTTCATCGAAGAACAACGTACCGCCGTCGGCCTCCAGGGCCGCGCCGTCGCGGCGCGCGTCGGCCCCGGTGAACGCGCCTTTGACGTGCCCGAAAATCTCACTCTCCATCAGCGCGCTCGGTATCGCCGCGCAATTGATCGCGACGAACGGCCCGTCCGCGCGCCGACTCTGCGCATGGATCGCCTGCGCACAAAGCTCCTTGCCTGTGCCACTCTCGCCGGTGATGAAGATCGTGGCCCTGCTCGTCGCGGCACTTCGGACGAGGTGGTAGACCGCATGCATGGCGTCCGAAGACCCGATGAAGCCGTGGAAGCGATCGCCTTCGAATGGCTCCCGGTGCGATCCTGCGATTTCCTTCCCGTCCTGCTCGCGCAGCGCGTTCTCCACGGTCACTCTAATCCGGCTCGCGTCGAACGGTTTCGCGAGGAAATCGTAAGCACCGTTGCGCATCGCGCCGACCGCCGTGTCTATCGATGCGTAATCGGTGATAACGATAACCGGTTGCGAGCGACCTTCCGCGCGCATGCGACGCAACACGTCATCGCCCTGAATGCCGGGCAGGCACAAATCCAGTATGACCAAGCTCGGAGGCCGCGACGCCAATGCCGACAACGCTTCTTCTCCGTTCGTAACATGCTCCACGCTGTACCCGGCCTTCAACAGGTAATTCCGGTATGCGGACGCCTGTGCCAGGCTGTCTTCGATCAGCAGGATCGAAGCGCGTGCACCCCCGGGTGCCGGCGAAAACTCGCCGTCATGCTCGATGCTCATCGATGCCGACGTGATCGTCACTGCCCGTTCTCCAGGTGCGGCGAGTCGTCATGGGCGTCCGGATCTGCGAGACCGTAGTTCGCCTGCAGCGCCCGGATCGACGGAGGAATATCGGCCAGCAAGGCATCGATGAGGCTCAGCGCCAGCGTCGCGTTGCCCGCTTTGCATGCGGCGTTCAATTGCTCGGCGGAAGCCCGCACCCTGCTAGCACCGAACAGCGCCGCGCTGCCTTTCATGACATGGCTCTCGCGTTGCAAAGATTCCATGTCCGTCGCCTGCGCGGCGACGGCGATCGTTGCGGCCTGCTCGCGAAGCTCGTCGATGAAAATTCCTACCATGCGCGGCACGAGTTCCGCCGCCGTGTCGTCGGCCAGTTTTCGCAGCGCGCGCAGGTCGAGTAATTGCCCCGGTCCTTCTTCCGCGTTTTCGGCAGACGCAGGAACTCCATCGCGGGATGCGCTTGAATTGTTATCCGTAAAAACGGCCGTCATAGATTCCAGACCCGATGCTGTCGAAACCGTGTAGCGGGCGAGACGGAAATACGCGACAAGCTTCGCCTCGCCGGACGCATTTCTATCACAAGAGACGACAAAAGTACCGGGACGTTACCAGTTGATCAACTATTCAATACACGTTTATAAATCTTTGACGACATGGGGAATTTCATCCCGAAAAGTGCCGACGAAAACGTCGCGATTTGCAGTATGCGAATCAAACAAAGAGGCCCTCCGATGGATGTATTCCATATCTGGTTACCCGGGCACGCATATCGACCCGGTTGCATTGGCATGTTCCTTGCTACTCAGTACCGACTACAGGAGCGTGCTGCGGCACGATAAGGGGAGATAACGTGGAAGCGATCGTATTCGCCGACAGAGTCGGCAATGAACTATTACCGATGACCAGGAACGTCCCTGTATCGTTACTTCCGGTTCACGGGAAACAGTTGATAGAACACACGCTCGACGACCTGGCCGAAGCCGAAGTGCGCTCGATTACGCTCGTCGTCGACGCAAAGCACGCCGCCACGATCGAAGCGCAAATCGGCAACGGTGAGCGCTGGGGAATACATCTGGAATATGCCAGCGCACGCAAGGGGGAGACGCCGACGCAGTTCGCGTGGCGCAATACCAATCGATTGCCCGAAAACTTTCTCGCGTTGCGCGGCGACGTCTATCGCCGGCGCTCGATTCGCGCGTTTCGCGCGGCTGCGAATAACGTGCTGGCGACCCAGGTCGTGGCGCAGGTCGACGGGCGTTGCGCGCA
>CAZISL010000100.1:0-4271 GCA_964541975.1 uncultured Chromatiaceae bacterium
GTTCGAACATCGCCAACATCGGCTTGATCGGTGGCGCGACGGCCCTGGCCTGGCCGCTGGTCGTCTACTCGCAGACCCTGCGTCGCGAATTCCCGGCGATGGTCGCCGCCAGCATCGTGCCGGTCATCTTCTTCCTGGACAATCACCTCGCGCGCTGGGAAGGCTTTGTTCTGCTGGCCGTGTTCGCGGGATTCATCTATTGGATCGTCCAGCTCGGCTTGCGAACGCGGGGCCACGATGCGATCGAGGCCGAATACGAATCCGAGATCCCGACCGACATGACCACAGCCGCCGCCGTCGTGCGGATCGTCGCCGGCCTGGCGGCGCTGAGCATCGGGGCGAAGGCGCTGGTCTGGGGCAGCGAATCGATTGCGATTGAACTGGGCGTGTCCGACCTGATCATCGGTATTACGATCATCGCATTCGGCACGAGCCTGCCGGAACTCGCGGTGTCTCTGACGTCGGCGCGGAAGGGCGAATACGGGCTGGCGTTCGGCAACATTATTGGTTCGAACGGTTTCAATTCGCTCGCAGTGATCGGCATCGCCGCCGCGATCCGGCCGGCCACGCTCGATCCGAGCGCCGTGCGCCTGCATCTGCCGGTCATGCTGGCGTTCACGATCGCATTTTTCTTCATGGCGTACAATTGGTCCGGCACGATCCGGGTCAGCCGATGGCATGGCGTGGTCCTGCTGGCCGGATTCATCGCCTACATGGTTGTGATCGCGTTCCAGACTTTTTAGATGCCGAAACAAAGAGACAATCGCTCGTTTCGCGAAACGGCCAAGCGCGTCCTGCAAACGGAAGCGCGGGCGATCGAGGAACTGATTCCACGCATCGGCGACAGCTTCGCCGAGGCCTGCCGCATCTGCCTGAACTGTAAAGGCCGCGTCATCGTCACCGGCATGGGCAAGTCCGGTCACGTCGGCGGCAAGATCGCCGCGACGCTCGCCAGCACCGGCACGCCATCGTTTTTCGTGCATCCCGGCGAAGCGAGCCATGGCGACCTCGGCATGATTACGCCGACCGACGCGGTGATCGCGATTTCAAACTCGGGAGACACCGCAGAGATTGTCACGATACTGCCGCTCCTGAAGCGCCTCGGAGTGCCGCTGATAACGATGACCGGGGCTGCGGAATCGACGCTCGCGGATGCCGCCCATGTCGTGCTCGACACGGGTGTAAGAGAGGAAGCCTGCCCGCTGAACCTGGCCCCGACGTCGAGTACTGCGACGACGATGGCCATGGGCGACGCGCTCGCGGTCGCGCTGCTGGAATGCCGCGGCTTCACGGAAGAAGATTTCGCCTTGTCGCATCCGGGCGGCTCACTCGGCAAACGCCTGCTCTTGCGCGTCGAAGACATCATGTTCAAGGATGACGACATACCGCGCATCGCCAGCGACGCGCTGCTTGCGGACGGACTGATGGAGATGACACAGAAAGGACTCGGCATGACGGCCGTCGTCGATGACGACGATCACGTGCTCGGAATCTTCACGGATGGCGACCTCCGCCGGGCGCTGGACCGCAACGTCGACCTGCACCAGACGGTCATGGCGGACGTCATGACCGACCGCGGGACGACGGTGGGGCCAGACCAGCTCGCCGCAGAGACCGTCTGGATCATGCAGAACAAGCGTATCAACGGTCTGCTGGTCATCGATGTGAACGACAAACTGGTCGGCGCATTGAATATTCACAACCTGTTCCGCGCCGGTGTCATGTAAACGATGAACGAGCGCGAACTACCAACATCCATCAGAGACGCCGCCGCACGCATTCGGCTACTCGTGCTCGACGTCGATGGCGTCATGACCGACGGGCGACTGCACTATGGGCCCGATGGCGCTGAGTTCAAGTCGTTCAACGTCCGCGACGGACTCGGCATGAAACAGGCGTTGCGCGCCGGAATCGAGGTAGCCATCATCTCCGGCCGCGGCGGCGAAGCGGTCGAAAGACGCCTGCAGGAGCTGGGTATCCGCCATGTCCTGCTCCGGCAGAATGACAAGCGCGTTGCGCTCGATGGCCTGCTTAGCAAACTCGGGATCGGGCTGAACGAAGTCGCTTGCATGGGCGACGACACGCCCGATCTTGTGATCATGCAACCCTGCGCCCTCGGCATCACGGTCGCCGACGGGCATCCGGATGTTCTGGCCGCGGCGGACTGGACGACATCGCTCGGCGGCGGGCGCGGCGCCGTGCGCGAAGTCTGCGACCTGCTCGTCTCGATACGCGGCGAATCGGGCCACTGATATCCCGATGCAGAACTGGACCCAACTTGTTTTGTTGCTGATCGCCGCCGTCGCGAGCGGGGTGCTGCTGATGCGCAATACCGACGATGCCGACGACCAACCCTCGAGCGGCCGACTCGGCCTCGGTTACTACATGACCGCCGCCGAGTTGATCGTCACGGGCGAGGATGGTCAGACCCGTTACCGAGTCAGGACCGAGAACGCCAGGCAGAATACGGAGTCGGATACGATCATACTCGACCAGGTTTTCGTAGAATACGATCCGCTGTCGTCGATTCCATGGGATTTGCGGGCCAATACGGGACACATCCCGCCAGAACGTAATATCATAGAGTTAAGCGGCGACGTCGTTGCCGAAACGCATGACGAAAGCGCCACGCCCATTACGATTCGAACCGATTTCCTGGAGCTCGATACGGATACGTACGTCGCCGAAACGGAACATCGAGTCACGATCGACTACGCAACGAACAGCGTGTCAGCAACTGGATTGCGCGCGTATTTCAAGGAAGACCGACTGCAGTTACTCGCGGACGTCAATGGCAGCTTCACTCCTACAACGATCAATTAGTTTCGTAGTGCTGGTCGCGCTTGCCGCGCCGGTTTGGTCGCAACAGGTACCGGATATTCCGGAAGTTGCGGCACTGAAAACGCTACCGATCGACCTCGACGCCGAGTCCTCCGAGTTCGACCGCAAAAAGAACCGCCTGGTGTTTCGCAAGCTGAAGATCCGGCAGGGCCCGCTCAGCATCGACGCCGACGAGGCCATAGCAACGCGGCTCGACTTCGAGAATACGCGCTGGGTGTTCTCGGGCAACGTAGTCATAGAGAACATCGGCACGACCGCGTGGGCCGACTATGCCGATATCCTGTTCCAGGAGCATCGCATCCGCAATGCCGAGATGACCGGGCAGCCGGTGCGGTTTCAGCAGATCGCCGCGTCGCGCAACGACGAGAATGAGGTCACTACGACGACGGGCCGCGCGAACAGCGTGCAGTACGACGTCGACAGCGGCGTCGTGAGCATGAGCGAGGAGGCCTGGCTCAGCGATGGCTCAAACGAAGTCACCGGCGATCGAATTTCCTATGACCTCGTCCGCGAGATTATCCTGGCCGATGCCGACGACAGCGGCCAGATTCGCATGAAGATCATCCCGCCGGAAGACAGCATCAAGAAACTCGAGGCGGTCGAGAAGCCGTGAGTATTCTGACCGCAGAGAATCTATCGAAACGGTTCAAATTTCGTCAGGTCGTCAAGGGCATCTCGCTCGAGATCAGCAGCGGTGAAGTCGTCGGCTTGCTCGGACCGAATGGCGCCGGGAAAACGACTGCTTTCTATATGATCGTCGGACTGATTGCCGCCGACAGCGGCCGTATCATGCTGGACGGCAAGGACATCACACCGCTCGCAATGCACCAGCGAGCGCGCATCGGCCTCGGCTACCTGCCACAGGAAGCGTCGGTATTCCGGAAGCTGTCCGTCGAAAAGAACATCCTGGCGATCCTGCAAACCCGCACGGAATTGACCCGTGCTGACCAGGAAAGACTCCTCGAGGAACTTCTGGACGAGTTGCACATTCACCATGTGCGAAACAGCCTCGGCATCAGCCTGTCGGGCGGGGAACGGCGCCGGGTCGAGATCGCCAGAGCGCTGGCGGCAGAACCGCGCTTCATCCTGCTGGATGAGCCGTTCGCCGGCGTCGACCCGATTTCCGTACTGGATATTCAGCGCATCATCCGCCACCTGTCGGCGAGGGACATCGGCGTCCTGATCACGGATCACAACGTCCGCGAGACGCTCGGCATCTGCGAGCGTGCCTATATCCTGAACGACGGCACGATGATCGCGCAGGGCGCGCCGGACGAAATACTCGGTAACCAACATGTGCGCGAAGTCTACTTGGGCGAAAGTTTTAGTCTGTAAACTAACGTCATGAAGCTCTCCCTACAGCTGAAGCTCGGCCAGCAGCTGACGATGACGCCGCAGCTTCAGCAGGCGATTCGGCTGCTGCAAATGCC
>CAZISL010000101.1:0-11677 GCA_964541975.1 uncultured Chromatiaceae bacterium
GTTCATGACTGGGGTTCGGCGCTGGGCTTCGACTGGGCCAGCCGACATCCGGATCGGGTCGCCGGCATCGCCTACATGGAAGCGCTGGTCCGCCCGCTCAGCTGGGACGAGTGGCCGGAACCGAGTCGACCGATCTTCGAGGCACTGCGTTCGGCCACCGGCGAGAATCTCATCCTCGAGAAGAACGTCTTCATCGAGCGCATCCTGCCGGCGTCGGTCCAGCGCGACCTGACGGATGCGGAAATGGACGCCTATCGTGCGCCTTTTATCGAACCGGGCGAACAGCGCCGGCCATTGCTGAGCTGGCCCCGTGCACTGCCGCTCGACGGATCGCCAGCCGACGTGGTCGGGGTCGCCGCGAGCTATGCAGAGTGGATGTCGCACAACCAGGTCCCGAAACTGTTCATCAATGCCGAGCCGGGCGCGATCCTGGTCGGTCCGCAGCGCGAGTTCTGCCGACAGTGGCCGAATCAGACCGAGATCGCCGTCGCCGGCATTCACTTCATCCAGGAGGACTCACCCGACGAAATCGGCGCGGCGGTCGCCGACTTCGCCGCGACCCTGACCTGAACCCGCCACGCGCCGCGATGCAAATCCGCGAGATTGGACATGTGCCGCCGCCTTGGATAACTTCCCGCTTTCCTAACCCGCATCAGAGAAAACGAATGAACCTCAAATCACTCTTGTCCTGCTTCTCCGTTGCCTGTCTTGCACTCGTGTTCGCGCTGCCCGCGCAGGCACAGCAGGAACGCGACGTTATTGAACTGATCAAGTCCCAGATCTCGACCCAGCGCCAGGCTCTGGTCGCCGAAAACCTCAACCTGACCGAGGCACAGACCGAGGCGTTCTGGCCGCTATACCGGGAGTTTCAGTCGAAGCGTGGACCGCTGATTGATCGCAGGATCAAACTGCTGCAGGATTTTCGCGATAACTTCGACGGACTGACCGATGAACAGTCCGGTGACATCATCGACCGCTGGCTGAAGCTGGAAGACGACATCGTCAAACTGCGGAAGCAGTATGTGAAGAAATTCCGGAAGATCCTGCCGGAAAAATCAACGCTGCGTTATTTTCAGGTCGAGAACAAGCTCGACACCATCATCGATTACGATCTGTCGCGCGTTACTCCGCTGGCTGAGTAACCGCGACGCCGACGTCGTCGGCATCGGGCGATTGAGCGGCCAGTGCGTCTGGCCGCTCATATTGCGTCCGCGCCATCACGCGTTCCGCAGTTTCGTAGCAGTAATCGCCGCGCCATCGCCAGCCAGTGATATAGCCTTCAGAATCGATTTCCAGAGATCGGATGCAGGTACGGGCCGCGGAGAGCGAGAACCCGCTAACCACGTCATGCCACGCGCAGATCCGCCGTCCGTCGATCGTTTCGCACGTGTTCGGGGCGCCCCAGGCGCCAGTGACTTCGTCGAAGTGACTGCCCTGCCATGATCCCATCGTGTGACCCAGATCGGTCGTGGTGCATGCGCTCATAGCGATGACGAAGAACGCGCACGAAATCCATCGCAACGTTTGAAGTTTCATGATCCCTGATCCCTGCAACGCTCGGCTGGCGCTGCGGCTATCCAATACATCGACAACACTGAATAGCGGTAACGTTAGTGAACGGCGGCGAAAAATTCTGTGATCCCGGTTCGATGGCGTGTGATCCGCGTCACAGTTCGAACTTATGTAAGGCATCAAATGTGTCTCTCGGCAACTACGGATGCCTGACAGAGCCGACCGAGGTAGGCTAGACTGATGTCCGTGACGGAATGGGCCGCTGGTCCGCGCGGCATAACAACTAATATCTCGAGAAAAAACAAGCATGAGCGACCAATCAGGCGCACGTCCCCTCGACGGGATTCGCATCATTGAAGTTGGCCAGTTACTGGCCGGACCATTTGTAGGTAGCGTGCTCGGATACTACGGTGCCGAGGTCATCAAGGTAGAATCGCCGGGCGATGGGGACCCGATCCGCAAGTGGCGGGTTCTCGACGAGGACGGCACGTCATTCTGGTGGCGCAGCCTCGGACGCAACAAGAAATGCATCACGGCCAACCTGCGCACGGACGAAGGCCGCGACATTCTGCGCCGCCTGATCGAAAAGGCCGACGTCGTGGTCGAAAATTTCAAACCGGGGACGATGGAGAAATGGGGCCTGGGCCCTGACGAATTCAAGGCAACGAACCCCGGCCTGATCTACTGTCGTATTTCAGGTTACGGCCAGACCGGTCCATATTCCTCGAGGCCAGGATTCGCTTCGGTCTGCGAGGGCGTCGGTGGGTTCCGTTACGTCAACGGTTTCCCCGACGGACCCCCGGTGCGCCCTAACCTCAGTCTCGGCGATACGCTGGCCGGGATGCACGCTGCGCTCGGCGTCTGCATGGCCGTCATCCGTCGTCAGAACGACCCTGAGGGCCGCGGGCAGGTCATCGACACCGCGCTGTACGAAGCCGTGTTCAACATGCTCGAAGGCGTAGTGCCGGAGTATGACGGCGCCGGTATCGTTCGCGAACCATCTGGCTCGACGTTGACCGGCATCGTGCCAACCAACACCTACCGTTGCAGCGACGGCAAATTCATCATTATCGGCGCCAATGGCGATTCGATCTTCAAGCGCCTGTGCGACAAGATGGGCCGCCCCGATATGGGCGAGGACCCGCGTTTCGCGGACAACGCCGGACGCGTGGAGCACGAACCCGAGATCGACGCCGCCATTACTGAATGGACGGGCTCGATCGACTCCGAGACCGCGCTCAAGCTGCTCGAGGAAGCGGTCGTGCCGTCAGGACCGATTTACAGCGTCGTCGACATGCTGGCCGACGAGCACTTCAATGCGCGTGGCCTGTTCGAGGAAGTCGAGTACAACGGCAGGAAGCTGAAAATACCGGGCATGGTGCCGAAGCTCAGCGAGACGCCGGGACGCACGGATTGGCCGGGCGCCGAGGTCGGTGCGTTCAACGAGGAGATTCTCGGTGGCTTGCTCGGAATTTCCAAGGACGAGCGCGAGAAGCTCGGCGCCGCCGGGATCATCTAGCACCGGGCGGTGGATCACGGTTGAATTGGCGAGCCCGGCCTACCGCCGCAACGAAAATCCCTCGCTAAAAGGCTTCGGGATTTTGTTCCGGCGCTCTCCGGTCTCTCACCCGGCGGACGACATCGGTGGAAGGTGGCCTGTGAATTCAGCACCGAAGCGCGTCGGCGGGCGCGAAGATCCCGCGACGACCATGGCGGGCGTCATTAGAGCCCGCCACTTCGGTCAGGATTTTCCGGGAAAACTTTTCCGGAGTCCGCGCAGGAAAAGTTCCTTCCCGGAAAATCCGCAATCCGTGCACGAGCTGAACCTCGCCACCCATGGGCAGCTGCTAATGCTAATGCTACAGCCCCCCCAACCAAAGCAATCAACCGCCGAGAAAGCTGGACGGATCCATCCCGATGCTGTTCATCTGCGCTTCGAGGACTTCTCGTGTTACCGAAGCGTGGCCGTGCTCGCGGGCATAGTCCTCGACGGTGGTGATGGCAACATCGAGAATCCCGGCCGGGGTATTGCTGATCAACTTCTTCGCTTCGTCATCCCAGTCGAGCGTCAGGTGAAGCTCGCCCGTTGACCCCTCGCCCACCGCCTGCGCGCGCTTTTCCGCGGCATGTTGGCGTTTTTCCCAGTACGGAGAGTCTGGTGGCTTGGTCGCCTCGAGCGCGCCCCTGGCATCGACGTTCTGCAGGCTATCGGTAACGATTTCGAGCAGGCTCTCGGCGTATTTCACCGGCACGATCACGAACATCTCCTCGGGTTTGAGCTTGTTGTTCATGCGCCCGCCCATATCACCCGGCGACATGATGACGTTGTCGGTATGCCATGGGACGGCGAACAACTCGCTGCAGAAAGACGTGCCCGCTGCGGCATCCGGCGGCGTGCCGTCGATGACGGATCGGGCGGCGGCTATCCAGTTCGCCCACTGCGGGTTGCAGACGACGACAATCCAGTCGACATGGACATCATCCGGAATCTTGTGCAGCGGTGCCGCGCCGATGGCCCTGATCATTCCCGGGGGCAATACGTTGCGCCCGGACTTGCCGCGCGCCGCGGCGAGATCGGTAATTGCCGGGATATTCTTGGACAGGTATGCGCCAGTTCGGACATCCTCCGTCCCCTCGTCCATGCCGCCAGTAAAGACCCCGGTAATGCAGTCATGGTGCTGCCCGTCGATATAGCAAATATCTTCGTTATCCATGGCGAGACGCACGATCGCGCACGGCACGGCTTTGCGCGCCGCATACGATTCCGGAATTTCGTCGCGAAACAGTGAGATCCCGACGGGATGCCCGCGCACATTCCCGAACAGCGCGTCGTCGAGTGCCTCTAATACGGTCATCCCAATCCCCTCTCCACCGACTATTGCTTGATTCGGTGAATTCTACCGTGATCGAATGGCCATGTGGCCCGGTTGACCGCGTTCGCCCACCGCGTGGCGCGAGTCCCGGCTGATGAGCTCGAATACCAGAAATCGGCGGAGCAAACGTGACTAAAAAACCAACTGCACTCGAAGGCCCGTATGACTCTCTGCGCGATTATCTGGCGAGTGTCGAGGCGAAGGGTCGCCTGGTCCGCGTCGGCCGAATGGACCAGGATCGCTATGAGGCCACCGGCTTCGCTTACCGCCTCGTCGATAAGTTCGGCTTTGACGACGCACCGCCGTTCCAGATCGATGAGGTCCTGATCGGCGGAAAATGGATAAGCGGGCCGGTGATCGGCAACGTCTTCGGCGGCTGGGACAATGAAGCCCGTGCGTTCGGCGTCTCAACGGAGGAGCTCGATCGAGCCGGCGACCCTTATCGCGCGGCATTCGACCGGCTTACGGAACTGTATTCGGCAAATTCAGGGTGGCCGCGAATTGCGCCAACGGAAATCGACGCCGCCCAGGCTCCCTGTAAGCAGAACCAACTCATCGGCGATGATGTCGACCTCTACAGGTTTCCGTGGCTGCAAACGAATCCAGGTGACGCCGGCGCGTACATTACGGCAGGCACGGTATTCGTCGAGGATCCGGAACTTGGGCGGAACGTCGCGACGTATCGATGCCAGATCAAGAGCCGCAATCGCATCGGCGTCAACATGGAAACCGGCCAAAACGCCTGGAGCTTCCTGCAGAAATACCAGGAGCGAGGCCACGATTCGATGCCTGCCGCGGTTGTCATCGGCGCAGATCCCATCACATTCGCAGTTGGCACGTCGAAGATGGCCCGCCTCGGCGAAGACGAACTCGAAATCGCCGGGGGCCTGCGCGGCCGACCCGTCGAGCTCGTGCGCTGTGAGACGAGTGGCGTTCGCGTCCCCGCCTTTGCCGAGATCGTCGTCGAAGGGGAGATTTCCGCGCGCGAGACCGAGGAAGAAGGGCCGTATGGCGAGGTCTATGGCTACATGGGCCTGAAGAAACCGAGCAACTTCTTCATGGACGTAAAGGCGATTACGTATCGTGACAAGCCGATGATGATCAACGCTTTCGCGGGCATCACGAAACTGACGATGAGCCTCCCGCAGATCGTCGCCAACAACCTTAATTATCGCGACCAGATTCCCAACCTCGAGGAATACTACCGACCGATCGAGACGCTCGGCGTCGCCGTGCTGAGTATCGACAAACAGCATGCGGGTGACGGAATGGCGGCGGGACAGATCATCGCCGACAAAGACTTGTTCGCGAAACTGATCATCGTCGTCGACAAGGACGTCGACGTGCGTAACAAGACGCAGATCTTCCAGGCAATCGGCACGCGTTGGCAACCTCACCCGGCATCCAGCTTAATCGAGAAGACGAAGGGCTTCCCGCTCGATCCGAGTGCGCCCACGCGGTGGGAAACCAGCAAGATGATCGTCGATGCGACGCGCCAGTTACCGGCCGAGGGTGGCCCCGCGAACGCCCCGCCGATCTCGCGGGAATTGCTCGAGGAACTGAGTCCGGAGACGTTCGAACTCGTCGATAAAAATTGGAACGAATACTGGCAGAGGGGCTCTGAACCCTGAGCACCGCATGCAAGCTCAGAAAGTTGTCGCGCGCGAGCGTGTGGACTGCATCACATTATGCTGATCCCTGAAAATGTCTATCAGGGATCAATCAGGATCAGCGGAACCCGGCACGAAGCCGGGTCAATCACAGCTGCAGATTCAAAGGTGCGTTCATACCCAGACGGTGCCGCGCAGCGACGCTTATATTGCACCAATGTCGCGAAGCGCGGATTCGAGTTGCTCCCAGCGTTGTTCAACAGTCCCTGTAAATCCGATGGACATTCTTAACAAGCCGCGCCCGATACCTGCCGCTGACAAAACTTCATCTGTCATCTCACTGGAAGTACTGCTGCCGGGACTGGACATCAGCGTATCGAAGTATCCAAGGCTGACGGCCATAAATCCAAAGTGGTATTTGTTCTGCAATAGATCCATCAAGGCGTTGGCCTTTTTTTCGCTGCCAAGATCGAGGGTCAAGATTCCACCGAATCCAAAATCAGCACAGTGCAAACTGCGCATCAACTGATGGTCCGGGTGGTCCGTAAGACCCGGATAGGCAACCGATACACCCAGAATCTGCAGTTTCTCAGCGAAATGCTGTGCTCGCCTGGCGTGTTCCGTCATGCGCAAGGCCAGGTGCGGAACACGCAAGCTGATTCTCGATGCGATCGTCGGGTCCATCGTTGGCCCAAGAATCATTAGCGGCCCTTGGTGCAGATCCATCAAGCCCTGCACGAACTCGGTGGAGCCGCAAATAGCGCCGGCGATGATGTCAGAAGCACCACTAATGAATTTCGTCATGCTGTGCACGACGACATCGGCTCCCAGTGCCGCGGGATTTAGTACCAACGGGCTAAACGTATTGTCGATAACCAACTGTACACCACGTGTATGCGCGAGCTTGGCAAGTGATGGAATGTCGGCGACCCGCAGGGTCGGGTTCGCAATGCTCTCCGCATAAATAACTTTCGTCTCACTGGTAACAGCTGCGTCGACCGCCTCCAGATCTGTAAAGTCGACAAACGTGGTACGGATATTGGCCTTCGCCGGTAGAAAATCATGCATTAATGCATACGTGCCGCCGTATATTGCATTGGACGCAACGATATGATCGCCGGATTGGCATGATTGCAATATAGCCGCGGAAATGGCCGCCATGCCACTGGCGGCGCAGTACGCTGCTTCAGTCCCCTCGATTGCTGCAAGCTGGCGCCCGAGATTGTAGACGGTCGGGTTGAAGTGCCGGCCATATAGATAACAGCCCTCCGGTGCTGCTTTTCTGCCCTGGAATAGCTCTGGCATCGTACCGGGCTTCATCACGGTGAAAGTCGTGCTCGCCTCGATAGACATATTGACGCCGCCGTGCTCGCCAAATTCATGGCGTGTTTCGGCCAAGCGCTCAATGGGATTTCGTGCTGTCATCACACCGCCTCAGCTAAATTCTCTCTACTGGCCACACTTTAACAGCACGTTCGTACGACCTGAACGTCGTACCAGTGGCGCGACATCGCTCAACCGTGAATTCCTGCTTTGGGATGCGATTTCAACCGGTCAATGCATCGGACTCGAACGTGCTCTTAGAACCGCAGATCAGAAACTAAAGCGAACGTCTCCTGTGACGGCCTGCCGGTCGGTCTCGCTCGTCACTTCGAGCCCGATTGCGAACGAGAACAACTCGGAGACGTGCCAGCGCAGGTTCGCATTGACGGCCTCGTCGTCCAGCGAGACGCCCTGGACGGTGCCGAAATCGGCATGGGTCACCTCGACCTGGTACTCGACAAACTCGGTCGCCATGCCGCGCACACCCAACCCGATCAAGTAGCCGCTCTGATCGTCCGAGCTGCCGTCGACCTCGGTCCGCAAATACCGATATTGCAGCGGCGCGTAAATGTCGAGCGCTCTGCCGATCGGAAGATGCAGCACAACGCCCAGCCCGGCGTCACGGGTATCGATACTCGCGTTGACCTTGGTGTTGCCGGCGTTCACGTCGCCCTGAATGGCGAGCAAGTTGAACAGGTCGAACGACCCATCCACGCCCACCGTCCACAAACCGTTGGATTGCAGATCACGGCCGGCGATCCGGCCCGCTTTGCCGGTCACGCTGACGAACGTCCATTTCGTGACCGGTTCAGCGGCGGCGAATGGCGACGACAACAAGAGCGCGGCCAATAGAACGATTCTGACGGTCTTGAACATCATATCCATTCTTTCATCAACGTCGGCCGGAGGCTTGCTGGCTGCGCCGCCGGCGCATCAGGATTCGCAGTCCCGCCATGCAGACCAGGAATAGCGTGGTGAGCGGCGCCAGGCTATTGCCGCTGGCAACCTGGAAGTTTTCATCGAGCACGACGACCTCGACGCGCGATGTAGTGGAGCCGCCCGCGTCGTCGGTGACGGTGACGTCGAACGCGAGCGTTTCCTGGTACACCGATTCGTCCTGTGCGTTAAACAGCGCGGGCGCCGCGCGCGACGGCGCGGGTGCTTCGAACACGGCCTGCGCTGCACTCGGGTCTGCGATGCTCGCCGACGTCCCCGCGACCTGTTTCCAGTCGTAACCAACGATCGTGCCGTCGAGGTCGAAGCTACCCGACGCGTCTATTTCGACCATCCTACCGGCGACCACGATTCCACCGCCCGTGACGTCTGCGAACGGCTGGTAGTTACCGGGCGGATTCTGATTCTGCGGTGCCAGCTTCGTGTCGGTCGTGACGGTGCTGACTTCGGGCACTTTTGCAGTCAGCCAGGCCAGGGTCGTTTCGATCAGTTCGCGTTCCACGCCGACGAAGCCATGTGCGTTGCCACCGTTGTCAGTCAGCGGGAACGGGTAATCCAGCACGTTGTAGGTCGCGTCAATGCCACTCGCGTTCGCCGTTGCGATGACGTTCTGCGACATCGCGTCCGGCGTGAAGTCATCGCCGTCGGCGCGCAATAACAGGGCCGGCACCGCCAGTTTGGCGATCTCCCGTTCGACGATCGAGAGCGTATCCGGACCCCAGAAACTCAGGAAGTTGCTCGGCGAACGAAACAGGTCGACGGCGAAGATCGTCGGCCATCCGACGACGACGTCGCCCTCCCCGCGGTCGACCAGTTCGCGCGCGCGATCCACATCGTCGTCGTAGGTAAACCGGAACAGCAGGTCCCGGGCCGTCCCGCGACCGTCGTCAACGGTGCCGTAGAGCCCGACGGCGACCACGCGATCGTCCATCGTGAACGACGGATAGATCGCCGCATTCTGCGTGCCCTGGCTGTGTCCGGCGACGAAAATCGAGTCGTAACCGAGGTCGTTCAGGAAGTCGATGCCGACGCCGACATCCAGCGTCGTATCCTCGAACAGCACCGCCCCGCCACCGCCATCCGCCCCCCAGTCGCGGCGATTCAACGCCAGCACGGTGAAGCCGAGCGGAGATGCCTGGAGGCCCATGATCTTCGGCACGCTCGAGTCGAAGGAACCCATCGCGCCGTGGCTGACGATCATGGCCACGCTGCGCGTCCCCTGTGGGGCGGCCTCGCCGACGGGAATGTAGAGCGCGCCGTCGAGTCGCGTGCGATCGTCGGCGAACAGGGTCACTTGGACGACCCGGGTGTCGACGTTCGCGAGGGCTTCACAATCATCACTTGCGGAATCGATGCCGATGACGCCGTCACAACTATCCACGTCCGGTCCGCCCTCGAGCACATCGTTACCCGCATCCCCGAACAACTGATCGTCACCTGGACCACCGAGCAGGTCATCGTCGCCGTCACCGCCACAGATGATGTCCGCGGCGCCCATGCCATTGATGCGGTCGTTGCCGCCGAGGCCAACGATCACGTCCGCGTCGGGAGTGCCATCGATGTCGTCGTCCAGCGCCGTCCCAACGATGGTGGCGGCCAGGCCGTTACAGGTCTGTGCCTCCGCACCGGCGATGCCGAGCACGAAAACAATCGAAATCGTTACAAAAGCTCTTATCGTGTTCATGAAAATATCTTAGCGCAGAACCCTTTCATTCGATCGTCAGACGCGCTTACGTTTCCCCGGTGACCGCCTGTCAGTTCGCGGTTGTGTAAACACTGCTCGGGTCAACGCCAAACCTGAACGTCAGCCGGCTGATTACGCTCGCGAACCCTGTTCGAGGTCGACGAGTTCCGGAATCGCGCCGACGTGCGCTGCGATTCTGTCGGCGCCGGCGACCGACAGGCTGGCCGAGTCCCCTGCCCCGGTCAGCACGGCGATCGACATGACGCCGGCTCCCAGGCTCGCCCCCACGTCGATACAGGAATCGCCGATATAGGCCGCGTCTTCGGGGCGTTGTCCGAGTTCCGCCAGGCACCTCACGATACCCTGCGGATCGGGCTTGCGCCGCGCGACGTCATTGCCGGTGACAATGACTTCGAACAGCTCCAGCAAACCGGCCTCGCGCAGCGGCGGCAACGATTCACCGCCGGACCCGGTATAGATGGCGAGGCGGATCCCGGCGGACTTCAGGCGCTCGAGGGTAGCGCCGGTGCCCGGCAAGACGCGGACAACCTCCTTCAAAGCATCAGGCCAATGGCGCATGGTGGCGGCACGAAGTTCACTGATCCGCTTGTCATCGCGCGGTTCGCCCTCGGGGATGATGAAATCCCAGAACGGCTGATTGGTGTTGAGCGCGCGGCGCACGTGCTCGAGCGACACGGTGTAACCATATTCTGCAGTCGCCCGACTCGCGGCAACATGATAGCCGTCCAGCGAATTCAGCAATGTGCCGTCCACATCGAATATCGCGGCGCTGACCGACTGGCGCCGATGCATGCGCAGACCCAGCGGCGCACCGTCATCGAGCTGGAAATGGTCACGCAGGTTGACGGCGGCGATGACCTCGATCTGATCGTCCGCGTAGCCTTCGACCTGCGGAACCACGGCGGCGGCGATGATCCCTCGTCCGGTGTTACGCGTGTGGCCAATCGACAGCGGGTACAGCGTCGCGTCGCAGGCGTCGGGCGTCGGCGCACGCACCGTCAGTCCCTGGCCGCCGCGAATCGCTTTCCATGAGTCCAGGTGTGTCGCGTCCTCGACGGCGACATTCAGCGTGCCGGGATGCGGATCGATGCCGCAGTGTTCGACGAATTGCGAGCGCGCCCATTCCAGGCCGGTAAAACCGGCGCCCTGTCCGAGCCCGGTCTTGACGGTACCGAACAGAGCGAAGCTGTCATCTCGAGTTAATCCCACGCGAGGCATTTTGCACAGCGGACGGAGATGCAGGCAAGGGAGTATCCCACTGCAGATTTCGCGCGGGCGGGTGCCGCGGCGCGCTAGAATGCAGCCCTTGTGGACGGTCCGGCCCGCACCGTACGAAGCGGCGCCGCGCCAATAATTTTAATTAAAAACAATTAATAAGTAGCTGATTAATGGAATCTTTTGGATTCGACTTTATCGATGATCTGGCGTCACGCTGCCGGGAATCGCTGCCGCTGGAAGAGACGCTGACGGACGCGGGCCCGTATCGCGCACTGACCCGCGCGGACGGGGACGCATCGGCAGGATGGATTCGGCGCTGGTCGACCCCCGATTCGGCCCTGATTGACCGGATGATTCACATCCGCCTGCAGGCCGACCCGGTCGACACACAGCTCTTCTTCCTGTTTGGACGCAGCCCGACCGCGATGCCGCACTTCCATGCACAGGTCGTGCAGTTCGCGCCGGACGCCTGCGTCTATAAC
>CAZISL010000102.1:0-13830 GCA_964541975.1 uncultured Chromatiaceae bacterium
CATAATATCGAAGCAAAGAGGTGGACACGCTGGCCCGCTTGGCCAGTTCACCGATAGTAAGGAGGGGTGCGGCTGTTTCGTCGCCTGTAGACGGACCGGACATACCAGGGTTTTTACCTATGATTCGGGGGTTGACCTTAAACCTTGCTTTAGGCTCTAGGATAACCCAAGTTGGGACGCTGCCGTAAACTACGTAGTCCCATAAAGTATTGAATTAATTAGAAAGACCGGAGCAGTCCTATGCTGGGAGTCGATGAGAGGCTAATCACGCCTGATACGATGAAGTGGGTCAAGATCGGCCTGATCGCGGGCATCGCGACGATACCGACCACGATTTTCCTCTATTACATTCTCGGTCTGACGATCGATTCCGTCGTGATCGGCGACAACCTCGTCAAGCAGTGGCTCTGGTTGCTGACCGGCCTCGTCGTCCTGAAGGCCGGCCTGGCCTGGCTGTTCCGCACCGGCCAGTTCCGTGCATCCAGCGAAGCGAAGCTCAACGTGCGCGACCAGATATACAAGAAGGTCGTCGAACTCGGACCCGGCCTGCTCGGCAAGCGCCGCACCGGTGAGATCGCTAACACCGCCACCGAGGGGGTCGAGTACCTGGATTACTACTTCAGCGTCTACTTCGTGCAGATCTGGGTCGCGATCGCGATGCCGTTATTCCTGGTCGGCGCGATCTTCTGGATCGACTGGGTCGTCGGCCTGTTCATGCTGCTCAGCGTGCCGGCCACCCCAATCTTCGTCGGGTCTTCGGCGCGCGGGTTCCGCCGCATCAGTTCCCAGAACGAAGATGTCAAGAATCGCAACAGCGCGCAGTACCTCGACTCGATCCAGGGCATGTCGACCCTGAAGATGTTCAACCAGGCCGAGCGCCGCGGCGACCAGATCAAGGACGACACCGAACAGCAGCGTCGGACGACGATGAAACTGCTACTGGTCTCACAGCTGCAATTCATTCCCCTCGAGCTCGGCTTCGCGCTGCTCGGCACGGCACTGGCGATGGTCGTGTCGCTGTATCGTTACAGCGGCGGCTTCATGACGCCCGGCGAGGCGGTTGCCGTGGTTCTGCTGAGCCTCGAGTTCAGCCGCACGTTGCTGCTGATCGGCGAGTTTTTCTTCGCCGGGGCGCTCGGGCGGGAGGTCGCGGGGAAAGTCGTCGAATTCTTCGACGAAAAGGCACCGGTCGAGCATACCGACAGCCGCAAGCACGGCAAGACCGACGGCAAGTCGATCAGCATCGAATTCCGCGACGTCACGTTCACCTATCCGTCTGCCGACGAGGCGACACTGAAGAATCTCAGCTTCACGCTGGAGCCGAACGAAACCGTCGCGATGATCGGCAAGAGTGGCTCCGGCAAGACCACCGTCACGAACCTGATGCTCAGGACGCTCGACCCGGATTCGGGCGAGATCTACCTCGACGGCGTTTCGGAGAAGGAGCTTTCGGTCGAGTGGATTCGCAAGCAGATCGCGCTGGTGCCCCAGGACCCGTATCTGTTCTTCGGCACCGTCAGGGAAAACCTGCGGATTGCCAAGCAGGACGCGTCGGACGAGGAAATGATGGCGGCGCTGCATTCCGCAGAACTTGGCGACTTCGTCGCCTCCAGCCCCGCCGGACTCGCCACGATGGTCGGCGACCAGGGCCTCGCACTCAGCGGTGGCCAGGCCCAGCGGCTCGCGATCGCCAGAGCGGTGTTGAAGGATGCGCCCATCGTCGTGCTGGACGAGCCGACTTCACAGATCGACGTCGAGACCGAAGCGCTGTTGAACCGCGCCCTCGAGCGCCTGTGTCAGAACAAAACCGTTCTGCTGATCGCGCATCGACTCAGCACAATCGAGCGGGCGGACCGGATCATCGTTCTCGCCGACGGCACCGTATTCGAGAGCGGCACGCGCGACGAGTTGCTCGCCACGGGCGGCCTGTACGCGAGCATGATTCGCACCAAGCAAGAAATCGAGCACGCCGCGATGCGACCCGCGGCAGCCGGCTAGTACATTCGGAGATCAGAACATGACCACCATTACAGACACCGGTACACCAATGCCGAATGTCAGCAACTACGGGATCATCAAGCGCCTGCTGAGTTTCATGAAGCCGTTCAACGGCGCGATGACGATTTCGCTGATTGCCCGCGTCGTCAAGCTATGCGGCCAGGCGGCTGTACTCGGCATAGCGGCAGCCAGCATCGGCATCTACGTGCAGAACTCCGAACCGGGCGTAGTCAACTGGAGCCTCATCTGGACCCAGGTCGGATGGATCGCCGCGGTCGGCGTCGTCGTATCGATCGCGTCGTACCTCGAGATGTACCTGGGACACTACGTGGCCTTTCATATCCTGATGGCCTTCCGCAATCGATTCTTCGATGCCATCGTACCGTTGGCGCCGGCGAAGACGGCCAAGCTGCAATCGGGTGAAGCGGTTGGCCGCGTCATGACGGACTGCGAGCGTATCGAGCCGTTCTATGCGCACACGATCGCACCCGCGATCGCCGCATTCTGGGTGCCCGGCTTAATCCTTGCATGGTGCTGGACCGTGAGTCACACGCTGGTCTACGCGCTGTTGCCGTTTTATGCGGCCAACACGCTGGTGCTGCCATGGCTGGTCTCCAAGCTCGGTGGCGACGGCGTCAAGTATCGCGAGCAACTGGGCCAGGTGAACGCGTTCGTATCCGACAGCATCCAGGGCGTTCGCGACACCGTCGCGTTCGGCTACGAGAAACAGCGAGCCAAGGAACTCTGGGCAACCGGCGCGACGATGCAGGAGGGCCAGGAGCAGCTCTACAGCGCGGACGCGTGGCAGCGCGCGCTCGCCGAGGTGTTCATCACGGTGGGCATCCTGGCCGCCGCATGGGTCAGCATCGACCTCGCGGTGGCTGGCAAAATCGACCCACTCGTGGACGTCCCGGCGGTCATCGCCGTTTCGGTTGTGGGGTTCTACCTGTCCGTCGGCCTGGCGAACAACTACACCGATTTCCGCGTCGCTATCTACGCCGCGCGGCGCCTGTTCTCGATGATGGAACAGGAGCCCGCCGTATCCGAGACGGCGACCGGCCCGATCACCGACAGGATCGATTCGTCGATTCATTTCGAAGATGTCGGTTTCGAATACGACACCGAAGATGCGGCGTGGGCACGCGAAGAAAAAGTCTTCGACGGCTTCACTCTCGACATCGAAACCAGCAAGCATGTCGCCCTCGTCGGCCCCAGTGGCGGCGGCAAGTCGACGATTTGCAACCTGTTGCTCAGGCAGTGGGACCCGCAGAGTGGCTCGATTCGCATCGGCGATCGTCCCTTGACGGATTTCCCGCTGGCCGACCTGCAACGACTGTTCGCGGTCGTGCAACAACGCGCATATATCTTCAACGACTCACTGCTCGAAAACATCCGCATGGGTAAGTACGACGCAACGGATGAAGAGATCGCAGCAGCCGTCGAGAAAGCAGGCATGACCGAGTGGGTCGCGAGCCTGCCCGAAGGACTCGAGACGCAGGCCGGTGAGCGCGGCAGCAGCATCTCCGGCGGGCAACGCCAACGCCTGGCGATCGCGCGCGCGGTGCTGAAGGGTTCGCCGATGGTGCTGCTCGACGAAGCCACATCCAACCTCGACCTCGAGACTGAACGCGGCGTCATGGACGCGCTGAAGCGCCTCGCGGAAGGCCGCACGACGCTAACCATCGCTCACCGACTGTCGACGATCGTCGACTGCGACAAGATCTTCGTCATGACTAACGGCAGGATCACGGAGCAGGGCACGCACGAAGAACTGATGGCAGCCGGCGGATGGTACGCGCGGATGTTCGAACTGCAACAGGACGAAGTGGACGCGACGCTGGCGGTCTGATGTAACGGCGTTTAACATCCCCCGAACGTTCATCGCTTGGGGGATGCATTCATGGGCAAGAAGACTTCGCGGGAATTTTCCGGCCTGAGCTTTCTATGGCGGTTCCTGTTTGCGTTGCTGCTGATCCTGGCGACCTACAACCCATCCGGCTACTCGATGACCGACTGGGTCAGGAACGCGATGGCCGAGAGCAATCTCGGTCCCGAGCACTTCTTCCTGTCCACCCTGCTGCTGATCGGCTGGGTCATCCTCGTCGTCGCCACGCTCAAGTCCCTGAACGCCTTCGGCGTGGTGCTCGCCGCGCTCGCGATCGGCACCTTCGTCTGGTTGCTCGTCGATTTCGGCCTCATCGGCGCGGGATCACGCACCGCGATCGTCTGGATCTCGCTGGTCTGCCTCGCGCTCCTGCTGACCGTCGGCCTGTCCTGGTCGCACATCTGGCGACGCCTGACCGGGCAGTTCGACGTCGACGAGGTCAACGACTGATTGATTCCGCCGCGTGGGCCGGTCGGCCCACATAGCGCCTGCCAGCGAAACCCCGGTACAGCAATTCGGGCTGCACGCGTTGAATTTCCACTCAACGTTGCTACAGTCGTCTGCCAACCCGGCGAAGCCGGGAAGACGACCACAGGAGAATAAGTATGAGCGTCGCAAGAATCACCGAAATTACTGCCACATCCGAGAAGAGCTTCGAAGATGCGGTCAAGACCGGCGTCAAACGCGCTTCCAAGACCCTCGAAAACATCACGGCGGCCTGGGTCAAGGACCAGCAGGTCGAGGTCAAGGACGGCAAGATCAGCGAATACCGGGTCTGCCTGAAAGTGACCTTCATCCTGAAGGGTTAGGAATTTCTGTAAACGCGCCTGTTTTTCGATAAGATTCAGCGCAGTTGCCGAGCCGACCCATGGTCACACGAGCTCGCATTAACGATAGACCGCGATCAATTTCGCGAACAGGAGAACCAAGAAGTGGCGAAACTAGACACTATTGAAGGCATCGGGCCCGCGCTGGCCGAGAAGCTCAGTGCGGCGGGTGTGGGCAGCACCGATGCGCTGCTGGAACAGGGTGGCACGAAAAAAGGCCGCGCCGAAATCGCGGAGAAATCCGGAATGTCGGAATCCCAGATCCTGAAGTTCGTCAACCATGTCGACCTGATGAGGATCAAGGGCGTGGGCAGCGAATACTCGGACCTGCTCGAAGCCGCCGGCGTCGACACCGTGCCGGAGCTGGCGCAGCGCAACGCCGCGAACCTGACGGCGAAGATGGAAGAACTCAACGCCGAGAAGAAACTCGTCCGGTCTACGCCGTCCGAGTCGCAGGTCGAAGGCTGGGTGGAACAGGCGAAGGGCTTGCCGAAAGCCGTTCACCACTGAGCGCTTAAAACGAAACAAGGCCGGTCACGAAAGTGACCGGCCTTTTGCATTTGAGAACGAAAATCTCAGGCCGCGGGGATGCGAATCTTCTGGCCCGGGTAGATCTTGTTCGGATCCTCGATAACGCCTTTGTTGGCCTCGAAAATCTTCATGTATTGCATGGCGTCGCCGTAGTGACGCTTGGCAATTCCGGACAGCGTATCGCCGCTCTGAATCTCGTAGATTTCACCCTCCGGTTCCGGCTCGGGCTCCTCGGCCTTCGGCGGCCGCGACGTCAATTCGGTCGCCACCACTTTCTCGACGCCTTCGATATTGCCGGCTACGAGTATCGCGCGTTCGCGATCTCCGGGGCTCATGCAATCGCCACACAGCGTGACGACGCCGTCGTCGAACTCGACACTGAGATCGTTGATGGGACTCAAATTGATCTCCATCGTCTCCTTGATCTTGTCGGCCGCGACGTCGTCGCGATCGAAAACCTGCCGCCCGAGATTGCGTGCAAAATCCAGAATACTCATTAGTAATTCCTCCCGTGAGTATCGACTGTCAGAAACTATTTCAGAAATTTACCGACCATGCCGGCCAGGTCGCCGAGATCAGCACCTCCGGCCGCACCCAGCAACGAGCCGAGCAGACCGCCGCCCGCCTCCTGCTCCAGCTGCGTGCCACCACCCGTCTGCTTGCTCAGGCCGCCCATCAGGACGCCGGCGATCAGCGGCAACATTTTCTTGATCACGTCGGCACTGACGCCGGTCTCGGTAGCAGCACCCGCCGCCAACTGGCGGCTGACGTCCTTGCTGCCCAGGATGTGGCCGAGGATGTTGTTGCCATCGCTGACGGCCCCGGAATCCGCGAGTGACTCGGGCTCGTCCAGGTAACGCTGGTGCCCACCGCTCTTCAACGCGCCGGCCAGACCGGCGAGCCCCTCAGCAGACTGGGTGTTGTTCTGTACGCCGGCCGCGAGCGCCGGTACGAGTTTCGCCATGACGCTTTCCGTCTGGCTGCTGTCCAATCCGAATTGGCGACCGATTTGCTCGGTCGCGCCACCCGAGGCGCTATCCATGAGCGCTTTGAGAAGGTCCATTGAGTTCTCCCGATATGGTTATTCAGGGCGGCTTGCCCTTTTGTCGGAGTGTTCAATAATCAGTTTACAATACTTCAACACGAGCACGATACATATGCGCTGGAAATCAGGAAGAAGAAGCACCAACATCGACGATCGGCGCGGACGCAACGTGCGTCGCGGTTTCGCGGGCGGCGGGATCGGCACGATCGTACTGATTCTGGTAGCAATGTACTTCGGCGTAGACCCGTCGCTCGTCATGCGCACATTGCAAACCGTCGAAACGCGTCAACCTCAATCACAAAGCGCGCCGGCCAAGCCCGTCGAGGGTTCCGAGGCCGATTTCGTTGCCGTCGTCCTGGCCGACACCGAAGATACGTGGAACGCGATATTCGCCAACTCGAGGCAGGACTATCGCGAACCGAAGCTCGTATTGTTCACCGACGCCGTTAAATCACGCTGCGGTTTCGCCAACGCAGCGGTCGGACCATTTTATTGTCCGGCCGATCAGCATATCTATCTCGACCTGAGCTTTTTCCGCGAGCTGCACAGCCGTTTCGGTGCGCCCGGTGATTTCGCGCAGGCCTACGTCATCGCGCACGAAGTCGGGCATCACGTGCAGAACCTGCTCGGGATATCCAACGAGGTACGGCGCCAACAGTCGGGCATGAGCAAGGCGGCCGCGAACGAACTTTCGGTGCGACTTGAATTGCAGGCCGACTGTCTTTCCGGCGTCTGGGCACACAACGCCGACCGCGCACGCAGCATACTCGAGGCCGGCGATATCGATGAAGGCCTCAGAGCCGCGACCGCGATCGGGGACGACACACTGCAAAAACAATCGCAGGGTTACGTCGTGCCGGATTCGTTCACACATGGCAGCTCGGCGCAGCGCGTGCGCTGGTTCCGTCGCGGACTCGATTCCGGCAGTTTCGACACCTGCGACACATTCAGCGCAACGAATCTTTAGGCGCATGGGGGCCGCTATCGATCGCAGCCTGAATATCCGGGACCTGCGCGACCGCACGCACTCGATCCTGCCGGCACCGGTGCTCGGTTACCTCGAAGGCGGAGCTGACGACGAGTACACGCTTGAGCGCAACATCGCCGCCTACCAGGACTATGAGCTGATCCCGCGTTACCTCGTCGACGTCAGCTCGATCGACACCCGCACGCGAGTGCTCGGCGTCGACGTCGACATACCCTTGTTGCTGTCGCCGACCGGTTTCTCGCGCATGTTTCACCCGGACGCGGAATTGGCCGCCGCGCGTGCCGCAACCTCGCGCGGCACGATGTATTGCCTGTCGACGGTCGCGACCGAAAGCATCGAAACGGTCGCCGCGGCCGCAGCGGGACCCAAGATGTTCCAGGTCTACGTGCTGAAGGACCCCGGCCTGAATTTCGAGTTCATTCAACGCTGTCGCGATGCGGGTTATGCGGCGCTGTGTCTGACGGTCGACGTCCCGGCCGGCGGCAACCGCGAACGCGACCTCCGGACCGGCATGGTCATGCCGCCGACCTTCGGCTGGCGCAGCAAGCTGAGCTTCGCGACACATCCAACCTGGTCGCTCGGTCAGCTTAAAGGCCCGGCGTTCGACATTCCCAACGTCAGCGATCGCGTGTCGGGATACAAGCCCGGTCTCGGCGACCGACTCAATTACCTCTTTAGCCAGTTCGATCCGACGGTCACGTGGCAGGACGCAGAGCGCATGATCGACGCATGGGGCGGACCGTTCGCGATCAAGGGCATCATGTCGCCCGACGACGCGCGGCGCGCGGTTCAGATCGGCGCCAGCGCGGTCGTCGTATCGAATCACGGCGGCCGCCAGCTCGACGGCGTTCCAGCGACGATCGACTGCCTCAAGGCAATCGTCGACGAAGTCGGCGACGAGATCGAAGTGATTATCGACGGCGGCATCCGCCGCGGCACCGACGTGTTGAAAGCGCTCGCGCTCGGCGCGACGGCATGCATGATCGGCCGACCCTACGTCTATGGGCTCGCCTGCGCGGGCGAAGCGGGTGTCGGCCGTGTCCTCGATATCTTCAAGGCGGAAATCACCCGGGACCTGGCGCTGCTGGGCTGCACCCGGCCGAACGACATCACGCGCGACTACGTTCGTTACCGGTAGCGATACCCGTCGTGAGCATGCGCGTTTGCATCTACGGAACCGGAGCCATCGGCGGCTTCCTGGCCGCCCGGCTCGCGCATGCCGGGAAGGAAGTCAGTTGCGTTGCGCGCGGCGCCCAGCTGGATGCCATCGCAGCCAATGGCCTGCGACTGATCGAAGCGAAGCGCAAGATCAACGTAGAGATCCCCTGCTCCGACACCCCGAGCGACCTCGGCATCCAGGACATCGTCATCGTCACGCTGAAGGCGCACGCGCTGGCGAGCAACGTCGACGGCATAGCGAGCCTGCTCGGCCCGGACACCGTCATCGTGACCGCGCAGAACGGTCTGCCCTGGTGGTACTTCTATCGCGACGCATCGCCACTCGAAGGCCGATGGCTCGAGTCGGTCGATCCCGACGGTCGCCTGTGGAGCCGGCTCGGACCGCAACGCGCAATCGGCGCGGTCGTCTACCCCGCCGCGGAAGTCATCGCGCCGGGGGTTATCCGTCATGTGCAGGGCGAGCGTCTCACGCTCGGCGAACCGGACGGAGGACGCAGCGATCGCGTCGTCGCCACAGGCGACCTACTGACTGATGCCGGCCTGCGGGTTTCGATCGCCGATGACATCCGCGCCGAGATCTGGCTCAAGCTGGCGGTCAACGCGGCGATCAATCCGCTCAGCGTGATCGAGAACGCCACGATCACCGAAATCGTCAACGATTCCTCCACTTGCGGACGTCTGGCCACGATGATCGGTGAGGCACAATCCGTCGCCGCGTCCCTCGGCGTCGAGCCAATTAAATCCGTCGACGAGCTACTGGCTGCTTTACGTGCTATCGACGGCCACAAGACCTCGATGCTCGTGGACTACGAATCCGGCCGGCCGCTGGAACTCGACGCGTTGACCGGCGCGGTACTCGAGATCGCTGCCCACACCGGGGTGAATACACCAAACCTGCACGACGTGTACCAGGAAACACGGCGTCTCAGCCGATAATGATTGCAAAGCAATCTAGTCAAGATCTTGTCGCTTTCGCGCCCGCACTCATAGGAGCCAGGCGACGATCCCGAAGTATGCGAGCAGACTCAGGATGTTCTGCAGGATGGTAGCGACCGGTCCGCTCCCGAGCGCAGGGTCGCCGCCGAGCTTCCAGATCGCCCAGGGCAGCAAGATGCCGATCGTCGTCGACAACATCGACGCAACGATCAGGGACAGGCAAACCGCCAGCGCCAGTTGCGTATCGCCCATGAAATAGTCATGTGTATGCGCGCATATAGAGCATGAACGTTGCATGACGATTACGAACGGCATCGCAAACGACGACTGGTCCGACCTGCGGCGGGCGGCGACTGACGCCCGAGACCGGCAGGCGGGGACCCGCCGGGACTTCTGGCGTTACAATTCGGGCCATGACCGCCCGCTCTCAAATCGAACCCTCATACAGCGACGCCCCCCCTATCGACCATTCCCATATTGACGATTTATGGGTGGCCGACTGGCCGAAGGCCGGTACTGGCGGCGGCCTGCCGCACGGCGTACTCGCCAACCTGAAACGCCAGGGCCTGTTGCTCGACACCTGCCTCCGACAGTTATGCATCGCCGTCGAGCCCTCGGACTGCTCGACTCATGTGAATCTGCGGGATGTGTCCGCCGGTCTGACGCTGCATTTCGGCACCGACGCCTATCGCTACCTGCTGGAGGTCACGACCGGTCTGCGCAGCAACGTGCCCGGCGAGACCAATGTATTCGGCCAGTTCAAGAAATCGTGGGATCACTATCGGACGATTGCCGATGCGGCGGCAGTAGCGCGCATCGGACCGTGGATGCAAAGGTTGATCAACGATGCCCGCGCTGTTCGCCATGCGCATCTCCACGGCACTGGCGGCGCCTCTTACGGGACCCTGGTCCGAAGGCTGTTGTCGCCGCGCCGCGGCGATCGGGTGCTGTTCGTCGGCGCCGGGGACCTGACCCGCTCGATACTGCCTTACTTCGACGCCTTTGAAGCGGCCGTCTGGAACCGCAGCCCTGTTGCGCGCGACGGCCTTCGCGACGCTCGAATCTTTGCGCCCGGTGATGCACGCGCGGCGGCGGCTTGGGCAGATGACGTCATCCTGACGACGCCCGCGGACGAGGCGAACGACAGCAACTGGGGCGCACTGCTTGCCAGCGCAAACATCGGCACGTTCGTGCATCTCGGTCACCAGGGCGGCACCTGGGACGCGGGCCTGACATGCGGAAACGGCTACGACCTCGATGACGTCTTCGAACTAAGGCGCAGTCAGGACGACATCCGCTCATCCCGATTGCGGCACGCCCGCGCGGCCTGTCGGGATGCAGCTCGAGCGGTGACTTCGGAAACGTCGGCGCCAACTCTGTTGGCACTGTCGGGCGCGTAAGCGATTCATCATGACACCGATGGTGCGCACTCTGCGGCTCGGCACCCGGGCGTCGCTGCTGGCGATAGCCCAGAGCCGAGGCGTGGAACGGGCTTTGCGCGAGCGTTGCCCGGACCTGCGAATCGAGATCGTGCCGATGGATACGCGCGGGGATCGAGATCGTGCAACGCCGCTGGCCGACGTCAACGATCCCGATTTCTTTTCCGCCGAACTCGACCGCGCCCTGCTCGACGGCCGCATCGACTTCACGGTCCATTCAATGAAGGACCTGGACGTGACCCGGCCTGACAACATCGCGCGCGCGGCGCTACCGGTTCGGGAAAACCCGCGCGATGTCATCGTCTTTCGCGGCGACATCGCCGACCGGCTCCGCCGCGGCGAGAAGATCCGGATTGGCTCATCGTCGCCACGGCGGCAACACAACGTGGCCCGTTTCCTGAGCGACGGCCTGCCTGCGCTGGGGCCGCAACCAAATCTGCGCTTCCTGCCATTGCGCGGACCGGTACACGATCGCGTCGCACGTATCTCCGCACAACCGGACTCCCCCGCTGCGCTGGACGGCGTCGTGCTCGCGCTGGCCGGTCTCGAACGTTTGTGGCGAGATCCGGACGGGCGACAAGCGCTCCGACCCCACCTCGCCGATGCGCGCTGGATGGTACTCCCGCTGTCGGCCTGCCCAACGGCGCCTGCGCAGGGTGCCCTCGCCATCGAGTGTCGTGCCGACGATGCCGTGACGCTGGAAATCCTGGCCGGGCTGCACGACGAGCAAACGGCGGAGCTCGTGCAGATGGAACTTGACGCGATTGGCGCACTGCCAACGTCCCAACAACCGGGTGTGGGCGCGACCGCGGTCTCACATGCGACGCTGGGCGGGCTGCTGTATCGCCGCGGCGCGCGGGACGAGTCATGCGCCATCGTGTGGAAATCGCCCGCAGCGCCGGCCGACCGGGATCGCGTGAATGCGTGGGACGGCGGCGCCTGGCAGAGTGAGATCGAACGCAGCACCCTGCCCTTCGCCATCAACCTCGAGCAACAACCGGCGATCTTCATCGCGCACTGGTTCGCTGCACCCGCTGAACTCGCCGACCGGGCCGGCGCACGTATTTGGGTCAGTGGCACGAAGAGCTGGCGCAAACTGGCGGCGCGCGGTCTGTGGGTCGAAGGCTGCGCCGACAACCTTGGCTTTGCAGCCATCGTCCCAACGCTGGACAGCGACGTGCTGAATCTACCCGAACTCACCCGCTGGACGGTGCTGACGCGGCGTGGCGCCGAAGCCGGCTGGCGCGATACGCGCGTCGGACACATTGTGCCAACCTACGAAATCAGCGGGCCGCATGCGAGCCAGATAGAGAACGCCCGACAAGACATTTCGATGTCCACCGACTTCTTCTGGGGCAGCATCGAACAATTTCGCGCCGTCGCAGCCTGGCTGCCCGACAACGCACGGCACGCGTGCGGCGCCGGCAAGACGGCCGAAGCGCTGCGCGACGCGGGCGTCGACGCCCCGCTGGTGTTTCCGAGTCGCAGGGAATGGCAGGCATGGCTCCGCTAAGTCTTCGCCGAACCCGGCAGAGCAAAGCGCTGCGAGAATTGACGCGCGAAGTGCGACCGCACCAAGAGCAGTTCATTCAGCCGCTGTTCGTCGTCGATGGCATCGCTACGCGAGAACCGGTAACCGGGCTGCATGACGTGCACCGCGAAACACCGGCGACGATGATCGAGCAGATCGAAGCCGACCTGAACTCAGGTATAAACAAGTTCCTGTTGTTCGGCGTGCCAGCGGAGAAACGACCGACGGCGTTCGAGCACGGATTCACCGCGGCACAGATCGCCGCCATCAAGAACCGGTTTGGCGATGACGTATTCCTGGCCGTCGACGTCTGCCTGTGCTCGCACACGACGCATGGCCACTGCGGAATTCTGAACGAGTCGGGCGATCAAGTCGTCAATGACGCGACCGTTGCAGCACTGACGGCGGCGGCCCTGCGCTATGCCGAGGCCGGCGCCGACTGCGTCGCGCCAAGCGACATGATGGACGGACGTATCGGCGCGATTCGGCGCACGCTGACCGAAGCCGGGCACGACCGGACGGTCATCATGAGCTACACGGCGAAGTTTCATTCGAGTTTCTACGGACCATTTCGTATCGCCGCCGACTCGGCGCCGGCGACGGGAAACCCGCTGCGCGATCGCTCGACCTACCAGATCGACCCGGCACGACCCGGCGATGCAATGCTGAGTGCAACACGCGACGACGCCGAGGGCGCCGACATCCTGATGGTCAAACCGGGTCTGCCCTATCTCGATGTGCTGTCACGGCTGTCGCAAGAGATTGCGAAACCGTGGGCCGTCTACCAGACCAGCGGGGAGCAGGCGGCGATCGACCTCTTGTCGGACCGTGACCTGATGCGCCGGGACGCCGCCCAGCTGGAAACGTGGATCGCGTTTCGTCGCGCCGGTGCGTCGATCATCATCAGCTATGCCGCGCGACGCGCGCGCGAAGTACTGTCGAAGTGAGCCGTTCCGAAGACCTTTATGAACGCGCGCAGCGCGTCGTACCCGGCGGCGTGCATTCTCCGGTGCGGGCATTCAGGGGCCTCGACTCCGGGCCAATCTTCGTCGAGTCGGCGGCCGGTCCGCGCATCACCGATGTGGACGGCAACAGCTACGTCGACTTCTGCATGGCCTTCGGGCCGCTGATCCTCGGCCATGCGCACCCCGAGGTCAGGGCTGCGGTCGCCGCTGCGCTGGACAGGGGCTGGAGCTATGGGGCGGCCGAATCGGTGTCGCTCGAACTTGCGGAACTCATTACCAACCGTGTCGACTTCGTCGACAGCATTCGTTTCGTCAACTCGGGCACCGAGGCGGTCATGTCGGCGCTTCGCCTCGCCCGCGCGGCTACGGGACGCGACAAGATCGTCAAGTTCGCGGGCTGCTATCACGGCCATACCGACGCGATGCTGATCAAAGCGGGATCGGGACTGGCCGGCCTGGCGGTCCCGGACAGCGCCGGCGTACCGCAGGGCGTCGCCGCCGACACA
>CAZISL010000103.1:0-14069 GCA_964541975.1 uncultured Chromatiaceae bacterium
GGCATCGAGGACATCGACCTGAACCTCGACGACTTCGTCGCGCGGACGAATTCGGACCTGGTTGGCAAGTACGTCAACATCGCCAGCCGCTGCGCCGGCTTTATTTCGAAACGCTTCGACGGGCAGCTCGCGACGCAGCTCGACGACGCGCCCCTGTACGAAGAATTTGTCGCTGCCGGCGACGACATCGCGGCGGCATTCGAGAATCGGGAATTCGGGCGCGCGATGCGCCAGGTCATGAAGCTGGCGGACCGCGCCAATCAGTACATCGATGGCCACAAGCCGTGGCAACTGGCCAAGGATGAGGATGAGCTGCCGCGCGTGCAACTCATCTGCACCCAGGGCCTCAACCTGTTTCGTGTGCTGACGACCTACCTGAAGCCGGTCCTGCCCGGCGTCACGGCCTCAGCAGAGGAATTTCTGAACGGTGGAGAGTTGACCTGGGACAGCCGGCGGACGCCGCTCCTCGGCCAGGAAATCCTGAAGTTCAAACCCTTGTTAACGCGAGTCGAGCAACAATCGGTTGAAAACATGATCGAAAAAACCAGGGCTGCGGCCAGCGAGCAAGCTGAGGACGCCGACGCGGAACAGACGAGCGACGATGCGTACATCGATATCGATACGTTTCTCGAAATCGACCTGCGCGTCGCCGAGGTCGTCGCCGCGGAAGCGGTGGACGGCGCGGACAAGCTGATCCGCGTAACCGTCGACCTGGGCGATGAACGTCGGCAGGTGCTGGCGGGCATCAGGACGGCCTACGATCCGGAACAGCTGGTCGGCCGACACGTCGTCCTGGTCGCGAACCTCGCGCCCCGCAAGATGCGTTTCGGCACCTCCGAAGGCATGCTGCTCGCCGCCGGTCCGGGTGGCGAGGATATATTCCTGATCAGCCCGGACGCGGGCGCCAAATCCGGGATGCGCGTGCGATAATCGCCCGGTATTCGGCGGGAACGGCACATGTCTGACCTCGTACTGATCATCCTGGCCACGGTGCTGGTCAATAACTTCGTCCTGGTCAAATTCCTCGGGCTGTGCCCGCTGCTCGGCGCCAGTACGCGCGTGGAGACCGCGCTGGGCATGTCACTGGCCACGACGTTCGTCCTGACGATAGCCGCCGGCGCAAGTTACCTGATCGACACCTATCTGCTCGCGCCGTTTGAGCTGGAATATCTGCGCCTGTTGGCATTCATCGTCGTCATTGCGGCATCGGTGCAGTTTACGGAGTTGTTCATCCGGCATTCCAGCCCGCTCCTGCACCAGGTACTCGGTATTTACCTGCCGCTGATCACGACGAATTGCGCAGTGCTCGGCGTCGCGTTGCTGAACACCCAACAAAGCAACAATTTCGTCGAGGCGCTCGCGTACGGCATCGGCGCGGGACTCGGTTTCTGCCTCGTCATGGTGTTGTTCGCCGGACTGCGCGAGCGCCTGGATGGCGCGGACGTGCCGGCGCCGTTCCGAGGTGCAGCCATTGCCTTGATTACGGCCGGCATGATGTCGATGGCGTTCATCGGCTTCACCGGCATGCTCCGCGGTTGAGCGCAGACTTCGCCGACATGGTCGTTGCGACCGCGGTCATCGGGTTGCTGACCCTGGCGATTGCTGTATTGCTCGGCATCGCTTCGCACCGCCTCGAGGCCGACGCCGACACGGCAATCGAACGGGTGAATCGACTGCTACCCCAGACCCAATGCGGCCAGTGCGGCTTTCCCGGTTGCCGGCCCTATGCGACTGCCATCATCGAACAGGACGCGCCGCTGAACCGCTGCCCGCCGGGCGGCGAAAGTACCATCGTCGCGCTGGCCGCTCTGCTGAACCGGCCACCCTCGCTGCCCGACACCACGTTTGGCGTGCACGCCCCGCCATCGGTCGCGGTCGTCCACGAGGACGCGTGCATCGGTTGCGCATTGTGCCTGCAGGCCTGTCCAGTTGATGCGATACTCGGAGCACGCCGCTACATGCACACGGTGATCGAATCTGAGTGCACCGGCTGCGAGTTGTGTGTCGCGCCGTGCCCCGTCGATTGCATCCGGATGGACCCGATCAGCTGAACAAGTCGACTTTTCATGAATACACCGGCGGGATATAACCCGCAACCGCCCCGCCCGGCGTGGGGAATTCGGCCACCGCCGCGCAAGACGCAATCGATGCAGCACTCAATTGTCGTCGCGCCTGCACCGAACCGCGTCGTGATCCCGATTCGCCAATGCCTGAATCAGCCGGCCGAGCCGCTGGTCCGGGTCGGCCAGGACGTACTTGCGGGCGAACCGATCGCGAGCGCGGTCGCCGAAGGCGCCGCGCCGAAAGTGCACGCATCGATATCCGGGACCGTGACCGCGATCCGGGAACACGCCGTTCCGGGCAACGGTGATGTAAGTGAGACCTGCGTATTCATCGACGGCGACGGGCGCGACGCAAGTTACACCGCGTATGAGAGCGTCGGGGATCCGCTGCAGATGCCCCCGGAACGGATCTGCGATCTCGTCGCCGAAGCCGGCATCGTCGGCCTCGGTGGCGCGTTATTTTCGACCGCGGACAAGCTCGCGAACTGCGCTGGCATACACACGCTGATCCTGAACGGCACCGAGTGCGAGCCTTACATTACCTGTGACGAGATCCTGATGCGCGAGCATGCGCGCCGGATCCTTTATGGTGCCCGCGTCATGATGCACGCCGTCGGCGCGACGCGCATGATCGTGGGCATCGAGAGCGACATGCCGGAGGCGCGCGTCGCCATGTGGGACGTCATTGAGGCGGACGACCTCGATGACGTGTTCGTATCCATCGTCACCGCCAAGTACCCGGCTGGCGGAGAACGCCAGCTGATCCAGCTAGCGACGGGCGAGGAAGTTCCCGACGGCGGCCTGCCGAGCGACATCGGCTACCTGTGCCAGAACGTCGGCACGGCGGCGGCCGTGGCCGACCTGTTCCGCGACGGCCGGCCGCTGATATCGCGGGTCGTCACCGTGACCGGGCGCGGCATTGCCGAGCCCGTCAACATCGACGCGCGCATCGGCACACTGATGGGGGACCTCTTCAGCATCGCGGGCGGCCTCACCGACGTCGCGAGTCACCTCGTCATGGGTGGACCTATGATGGGCGTATCCGTGCCGTCGGCAGACATACCGATCACCAAGGCCACGAATTGCCTGATCGTCATGACGCCCGCGGAGATCAGCCCTACCCTGCCGGAAATGCCATGCATTCGCTGCGGGGAATGCAGCCAGGTCTGTCCGGCGCAGCTGTTGCCGCAGGAACTGTTAAACGCCGAACGGCGGCACGACATGGCGGCGCTGACCGAGCTCGGCCTCAACGCGTGCATCGAGTGCGGCTGTTGCGATTACGTCTGCCCGAGCCAGATCCTGCTGACCGACCGGTTTATCGAGAGCAAGGCCCGCCTGCGTGAATTCCTGCGGGAGCGCGAACAGGCCGGGCGCGCGCGTCGTCGTTTCGAGGCGCGCGAGGCACGCCTCGCGGAAGCCGAATCCGAGCGCGAAGCCGAACTGCAGAAGCAGGTCGACGATCTGCAGCAGGTGGATTCCATCGACGACATCATGGCGCGCATTGCTGCTCGCGATGACGACGAAGGTGGCGACCGATGAGTTCGCCCGACGGTGGCTCGACGCCTCGATCCATGAGTTTTGCCAGCAGCATCGCCCCGCACTGGCGCGCGCCGATGACCGTGCCGATCATGATGCGCAATGTCATCTTCGCGCTGACGCCGGCGATGTTCGCGCATGCCTGGTTTTTCGGCATCGGAATCCTGATTAACTTCCTGATCGCCTGCGTCGTCGCAATCGCGACGGAGGCTGTGGCGCTGTGGCTGCGCGACAAGCCTATCAAGCTGTACGTCTCCGACTACAGTGCCGTCGTCACGGCGATGCTGATCGCGTTCTGCCTGCCATCGCTAACGCCATGGTGGGTGACCGCGATCGCCAGCTGTTTCGCGATCGGCATCGTGAAACACCTGTATGGCGGATTAGGCTACAACGTATTCAACCCGGCGATGGCCGGGTATGCGGTCGTTCTGATCTCGTTCCCGGAAGCAATGAGCTTCTGGACCTCGCCCGACATCGGCGACCTCGATTACCCGCCGCCGTCTGCATTGCTGACGCTGCAATACGTACTGACCGGCGCATTGCCCGACAGCCTGACGATGGACGCGATAAGCCGCGCGACGCCGCTCGACCTGGTCAAGACCGAGCTCGGCATGATGCGCACGATGGGCGAGATAAAGACGAGCCCGCTGTTCGGCGACCTCGGTGGACGCGGCTGGGAATGGATCGGTAACTTCATCGCGATCGGCGGCTTCTGGCTGCTGTTCCGGAACATCATTCGCTGGCAGATCCCGGTGGCAATGCTCGGCGCCCTGGGGATCATGGCCACGCTTGGCTACATCGTGGATTCGGCCACCAATGCGGCGCCAGGCTTCCACCTATTTAGCGGCGGCGCGATGCTGTGCGCGTTCTTCATCGCCACCGATCCGGTATCGGGCGCGACCACTAATGCGGGCCGCATCGTTTTCGGCGCCGGCATCGGCATCCTCGTTTACGCGATCAGGACCTGGGGCAGTTATTCGGACGGTGTAGCATTCGCCGTTCTACTCATGAACATGTCCGCACCATTGATCGACCGGCTAACGCGACCGCGCATCTATGGGCGCGGTCCACTGACTGACAAGCACGACGAGCAACCGTCATGAATCGTGTCGCCGGAGCAATTTTCCTCGTTGCACTCGCGACGGTGGCCGCGGCGCTACTCGCGTGGATGAACGGGTTGACGCGCGAACGTATCGAGAACAACGTGCTGGAACAGCGGCTGCGCGCATTGCGCCAGGTTCTGCCGGCAGACGCGTACGACAACGAGCCGCACCTCGACGTCGTAATGGTCGAGGATCGCGAGTTGCTCGGTTCGGCACAGCTACTGCCGGCCTATCGGGCGAGATCGGCGGATCAGCCCGTCGCCGTCGTTCTGACCGCGATCGCGCCCAATGGCTATGCGGGCGAGATTCGAATGCTCGTCGGCATCGGCGTCGATGGGCGCGTCGTCGCCGTGCGCGTCACGTCGCATTCGGAAACGCCCGGACTCGGAGACCGTATCGAGATCGGTAAATCGGACTGGATCGACGCGTTCACCGGGATGCAATCGGAGAACCCGCTCGACAAGGACTGGGTGCTCAGCAAGGACGGCGGAATGTTCGATCATATGACCGGCGCGACCATTACCAGTCACTCAGTGGTCACGGCGGTACGCAACGCCGTAATATATTTCAACGCGAATCGCGAGGCACTGCTGGCAGCGGCGCCAGCCGGGTAGCAGCGGGACAAATACGATTACAACGATGTCGACGACACCACCTATCAACACGATCCTCAGGAACGGCCTGTGGCAGGAGAATCCCGGGGTCGTGCAGCTGCTCGGGCTTTGCCCACTGCTGGCCGTCAGCAATACGCTGGTTAACGGCCTGGGTCTGGGCATCGCAACAATTGTCGTGATGTGCATGACGAACCTGCTCGTCTCATTGACCCGAGGTCTGACGCACCAAGATCTGCGCCTGCCGGCCTTCGTGCTCGTCATCGCGACGTTCGTGACGCTCGTCGAACTGCTGTTCAAGGCATGGCTGTTCGACCTGCACCTCGCGCTCGGTATCTTCCTGCCGCTGATCGTCACGAACTGCGTAATTCTCGGGCGCGCGGAGGCCTTCGCGTCGCGTCAGCCGTTGCTGCCCGCGGTCGTCGACGGTTTCGCGCATGGGCTCGGGTTCGCCTGGGTGCTGGTCCTGCTCGGCGGAGCCCGGGAGCTCATCGGCTATGGCTCCCTGCTGCGCAACGCCGAGTTCCTGTTCGGACCGGCGGCGGAAAGCTGGCAGATACAGGTCGGCGCAGCGCCATCGGGACTGCTGCTCGCGATATTGCCGCCCGGGGCCTTCATCGGCCTCGGCCTGCTCGTCGCGGCGCGGAATCGGTTGCATGCGGGTCGCCACGCCGGACAGCGTGACGATGACATGACGGGCGCCGATCCCACGGCGTCCCCGTGATCGACCGATGAATGCCGAGAAACGTGCGGCGATTTATCGCCGCCTGCGGGAAACCAACCCGAGCCCGACGACGGAGCTCAACTACGCCAACCCTTTTCAGTTGCTGGTCGCCGTCATACTGTCGGCGCAGGCCACCGACGTCGGCGTCAACAAGGCGACGAAGGAGCTGTTTCGCATCGCGCAGACTCCGGAAGAAATCCTCGCGCTCGGCGAGGACGGATTGAAAGGCTATATCCGCACGATCGGCCTGTTCAACAGTAAGGCCAGGAATATCATCAAGACCTGCCGAATCCTGATCGACGAACATGGAGGCGGGGTACCCCGCACGCGAGAGGAACTCGAAGCGCTGCCGGGTGTCGGACGCAAGACCGCGAACGTGATCCTGAATACCGCCTTCGGCGAACCGACGATCGCGGTCGACACGCATATCTTTCGCGTCGGCAACCGTACGAAACTGGCGCCGGGCAAGACACCGCTGGAAGTCGAGAAGAAACTGCTGAAATTCACGCCGGACGAATTCAAGAAAGACGCCCATCACTGGCTGATTCTGCACGGTCGCTATATCTGCAAGGCCCGCCGGCCCGAGTGCTGGCACTGCCCGATCAACGCTTTGTGCGAATACCGCGCCAAGGAAACCTATGCGCCACGGTAATTTCGAAAATCCGCCCGAACAGGGCATAAATTTGCGCATCATCCGGGAATTGTGGCCCTACCTGGCACGTTTCAAGGGACGCCTGGCGGCGGCGATGGTGTTCCTGGTGCTATCGAAGACCGCGATCCTGATTATCCCGTTCTTTCTCAAAGCCGTGGTCGACACGCTCGACACCGACGATCTCGGCGGCATCGCCGCGGCGATGCTACTGGGCGTTGTGCTTGCGTACGGTGCTGCACGATTCTCGAACGTGCTGTTCGGCGAAATCCGCGACACAATCTTCGGCCGCGTGACCGAACGCGCGATGCGCTTCCTGGGATTGCGCGTGTTTCGCCACCTGCATTCCCTGGACCTCGACTTTCACCTGAACCGCCGCACCGGCGGCCTGGCCCGCGATATCGAGCGCGGTACGACCGGAATCAGCTTCCTGCTGCGTTTCTTCGTCTTCAACATCGCGCCGACCCTGTTCGAGATCACCGTTGTCGTCGGCATCCTGCTGGTCAACTACGGTCCAATCTATGCGGGAATCACGTTCGTATCCGTTGCCATGTATGGGGCCTACTCGGTCCGGGCGACCGAGTGGCGAACCCGGTTCGTTCGCGAAGCGAATGAAGCCGATTCATCGAGCAATACCCGGGCGATCGACAGCCTGATGAACTTCGAGACGGTCAAGTACTTCACGAACGAGGAGTTCGAGGCACAGCGCTATGACCAGGATCTGGATCGCTGGGAAACGGCGCGGCGCAAGAACCGGCTGTCGATGTTCGCGCTCAACGGCGGCCAGGCGCTAATTATCGCGGTCGCACAGACCAGCATGATCGGGCTCGCCGCATTTCAGGTGAAGGATGGCCTGTTGTCGATCGGCGACTTCGTGCTGATCAATCAATTCATGATCCAGCTGTTCCTGCCGCTGGGGTTCCTCGGTTTCGTGTATCGGGAAATCAAGGGGTCGCTGGCGAATATCGAACGACTGTTTGCGTTGCTGGACGTCGGCGCGACCGTCGTCGATGCGCCGGATGCGAAACCCCTCGTGCTGACCGACGGGCGTATCGAATTCGACCACGTCGGCTTCAGCTATCGAAGCGACCGGCCGATCCTGAATGACGTCTCGTTCACGATCGAACCCGGCCAGAAGGTCGCGATCGTCGGCTCCAGCGGCGCCGGCAAGTCGACGATCGTCAAGTTGCTGTTTCGGTTCTACGATGTCACCGCGGGTTCGATCTCGCTGGATGGCCAGGACCTACGCTCGGTCACGCAGGATTCTCTGCGGCAACAGATCGGCATCGTCCCGCAGGACACGGTGCTGTTCAATGACAGCATCTGCGAGAACATCCGCTACGGCCGCCCCGACGCCAGTGACAAGGAGGTCGACGACGCCATCCGCCTCGCCCACCTCAAGGATTTCATCGAGTCGCTGCCCGACGGCGGCAATACGCAGGTCGGCGAACGAGGCCTGAAACTTTCGGGCGGCGAGAAACAACGCGTCGCGATCGCCCGCACGATCCTCAAGAGGCCCCCGATCATGGTCTTCGACGAGGCGACCTCGTCGCTCGACAGTCGCTCCGAGCAGGCGATCCTGGCGGCGCTCCGCGAAATCGCGGAAGAACATACGAGCCTCGTCATCGCGCACCGACTTTCGACCATCATCGACGCTGACCGAATCATCGTCCTGGACGACGGCCGAATCGTCGAGCAGGGATCGCACGATACGCTGCTCGCGCAAAATGGCCACTACGCACTGCTATGGCGCGCACAACAGAAGCGGCAGCCGGCGCGCGCGCAGGCCGCGGAATCCAACGCCAGGGACTGAATGCAAGGCAGAATCGGCGAATACCCGAGCGCGACGAGAATCGCCGGCTAGTACAACAGTGACAATTCGACCATCGCAATCTCCATGATTGGAACTATGTTGCGGTACGCCTCACGCCAGCCGTGCCACCAGCTTCTTTACGCGTTGCCGTGTCTTGTCGGGAAGTTTCACCTCCGACTCTTGCGAGATCAGGCCGGTCGTGATCATCCCGACCGGCTCTGCGCCCATCGTCTGCGCCGCCATCTTGAGTTGCTTCGGCGTGCTGTACAGCAGCCGACCCATGAATCCCGGCGCTGCACACGACGAGATCAGCAGGGCCTTTTTCTTCGGCGCATCCGCCTTGCGCATCTTCGGCCCGTGCATGCCCCAGGGCCAATACGCATACACGATCAAGCGCTCCATGAAGCGCTTGAACACGGCGGTTACGGAGCCGAAATTCGTCGGTGCCGCAATCACGAACGCATCCGCCCGCTCGATCCGCTCTACGAGCCCGCGCATGCCGTCGTCGAGGACGCAGCGCCCGGGCGCATCGCCCGGCTCCTGCGTGCAGGCACGACAGTTCAGACAGAACTCGATGTGCTGCTCGCGGAGCAAGATGATTTCGACGTCGGCACCCGCGGATTGAAGTGTGTCGACGGCGACCGCCAGCGCCTGGTCGGTGATGCCATCGTCACGATAGGAACCGTTGATTGCGAGGACGTTGATTGGCGCAGTCATGATGGACACCTCCCCAACTATCTATTTCGATTTCGCGACGCCATGGAAAACGGCTAATCCCGCCATGCATTTCTGGCAGACATCGGTCATGGCAATGAATGACTCTTCCGCCAGGTCAAACTTTCCGAGCTGACCCGTAAACCAGTTGCCGATGTATGCGTAGCGTTCGTCCGAGGATAACGCTACGATCGACCAGCCGAACCCTTCGAGCGGGTAAGTGTGTAACTCGTCGCCCGATTCGGACAACAGGTCGAGTCGATTTCCCATGCTGATCAGCAGGCGCGCGCCGGACATGGCCGCGAGATCGAAATACATCTGGCGTTCGCCGTCCGGATAACTGCGAATATCCTGCAGCTGTCGACCGGACTCGACGTCGTAACGCATCAGCCGGGACCCGGTCTCGGACACATAGATCACACTGTCTCCATCGGCCGACATGACCGAATGGGTGATGCCCATGCTGCCACTCATCCCCCCATGGACGTCGGGATCATGGACCTCGAGAAGTGTTCCGCCAGCATCGAACCGATAAATATCGCCATCGCCGAGCTTGGTGGTTTCGCCCGGCAACACCGGATGGCGAGTCGTCAAGGGTACCGGCTGGTTGTCGCCTTCCAGGGACTCGGTGAACAGCAAGGTGTCATCCTTCGCGAAATGCACCATCGAAAAAGCCCGCTGCGCGAACCGGCGGTTCGGCAACTGCTCGCCTTCGGGTGTGACTCGAACCGCAGTCCAGGCCCACGGATCGAAAGCCCACAAGATGCCATCCGGCGCGAACGTCAGACCGTAAACCAGGTGGGTCGTACCCTCGACCCACAACACACCCTTGATGTTCAGGTCGGCATCGTATTGGATGATGCGACCGCGTCCGGCGTGATCGTCGTCCGGATTATTCAGCTGCGTGGCGCCGACGAACACGTCGCCTGGCGCGAAAGGCTGGAGCCCCTCGGGCGCGGTCAGGTGGTCTGTGGCGACATTCATCGGTTCTCCATGCACCGTCCGGGCCTAACCCACCGGCGGATTAGCGAACGCGCGCGACTCCTTCGGCGCCTGCGCTTCCGCCTTGTCATAGGATGATCGCGTCCGCAATTTCCACAGCAGTCGCCTTGCGGTTACTGATTACTTCTTTTTGGGAATGTACAGGTCGGTCAGCGAGCCGTCGAAGGCCTCGGCCGCGAACGCGACCGTCTCCGACAAGGTTGGGTGCGGATGGATGGTCAGGCCGATGTCCTCGGCATCGCAGCCCATCTCGATCGCCAGCGCGACCTCGGCAATCAGGTCACCGGCGTGCGGCCCGACGATGCCGGCGCCGAGCACGCGGTCCGTCTTTGGATCGAACAGCAGCTTCGTAACACCTTCGTCACGATTCAGCGACAGCGAGCGTCCGCTCGCGGCCCACGGAAACTTGCCGACCTCGTAGCTGATCCCCTCTGCCTTCGCCTCGATTTCCGTGAGTCCGACCCACGCCACCTCGGGATCCGTGTACGCGACTGACGGAATCACGCGGGCATCGAACGCACGCTTGTGACCCGCGGCAACCTCCGCTGCGACCTTACCCTCGTGCACGGCCTTGTGGGCGAGCATCGGTTGCCCGACGATGTCGCCGATCGCGAAGATGTGCGGCACGTTCGTGCGCATCTGTTTGTCGACCGCGATGAAACCCCGTTCGTCGACCGCTACGCCGGCCTTGTCGGCGTCTATCCGTTGTCCGTTCGGAGCGCGGCCGACCGCGACGAGTACGAGACCGAAGGTGTCTTTCTCCGGCGTGTCCTTGCCATCGAACGAGACCTCGATGCCGGCGTCGCTCGCCAGCATCCCGGTGACTTTCGCGCCGGTCCAGATGTTTCCATAGCGCCCCTTGATGCGCTTGACGAGCGGGCGAACCAGGTCCTTATCGCAACCCGGAATCAATTGATCCAGCAACTCGACGACGGATACCTCGACGCCGAGCGCCGCATAGACCGTCGCCATCTCCAGTCCGATGATGCCGCCCCCGACGACGAGCATGCGCTCCGACAGAGTGCGCAGTTCGAGCGCGCCGGTCGAGTCCACGATGCGCGGATCTTCCGGCCAGCCCGGGATCTTCACGGCCTGCGAACCCGCCGCAATAATGCATTGCTCGAACGCGACGACTGCCGTCCGATCGCCGTCCGCAACGGCAATGTGGTTCGGTGACACGAACGTACCGGTGCCCTGCATGACCGTGACCTTGCGCTGCTTCGCGAGTCCGGCCAACCCCCCGGTCAAGCGGCCGACGACCTTCTCCTTCCAGCCGCGCAGTTGGTCGACATCGATCTCCGGCTTGCTGAACTTCAGGCCGCACTCGACCATCTCTTCCGCCTCATCGATAACCTTCGCCGCATGGAGCAACGCTTTGGATGGTATGCAACCCACGTTCAGGCACACGCCGCCGAGCGTCGGGTAACGTTCTATCAGAATCACGTTCAGGCCCAGATCCGCCGCGCGGAATGCCGCCGTATAGCCGCCCGGACCGGACCCCAGCACGACGAGCTGCGCCTCGTGATCGACCTTGCCGTCATAGCTGCCGGCGGGGATGGCTGCGGCGGCAGGAGCGGCCGAGGCGGCCGGCGTTTCTGCGGAGCCAGATGGCGCCGGCGCTTCGCCGCCGGCTTCCGCGGCCAGGTTCGCGATCAGGCTACCCTCGGACACTCGGTCGCCGAGTGCGACGGCCAGATTTTCGATCCTGCCGGCCGCCGGCGACGGAACCTCCATCGCCGCCTTGTCGCTCTCGAGCGTGATCAGCGGATCTTCGGCGGCGACGGTGTCGCCCGCCTTGACGTGTACCTCGATAATCTCGACGTCATCGAACTCACCGATGTCGGGGACTTTGACTTCCAGCGTACTCATGATCGCGCCCGTTAACCGAGCATCAGCCGATCGACATCGGCGAGCACCTGGCCAAGGAAAGTCGTGAAGCGGACGCCGGTCGCGCCATCGATCACGCGGTGATCGTAAGACAGCGACAACGGCTGCATCAGTCGCGGTTCGAATTCCGTGCCGTTCCAGACCGGCTGTATCTTCGCGCGACCCGCACCGAGAATCGCGACCTCCGGCGGATTAATGATCGGCGTGAACAGCGTGCCGCCGATGCCGCCCAGACTGGATACGGTGAACGTCCCGCCCTGCATCTGCTCAGCGGTCAGCTTGCCGTCGCGCGCCTTCGCGCTCATCTCGCCGAGCTCGGTTGCGATCGTCATGACGTCCTTCTCATCGACGTGGCGAATGACCGGCACGACGAGGCCGTTCGGTGTGTCCGCCGCGAAGCCGAGATGGAAATACTTCTTGTGGACGAGGCCCTTGCCGTCGGCCGTCATCGAAGTGTTAAAGACCGGAAATTCCTGCAGCGCTATGACGGCCGCCTTAATAATAAATGCCAGCGGCGTCAGCCGAACGCCCTGCTCCAGAGCGGCGCCCTTGAGTTTCTGGCGTCGCGCTTCGAGGTCGGTCAGGTCCGCCTCGTCGTGCTGTGTGACGTGCGGATAGTTCAGCCAGCTCGCACGCAGGCGCGGACCCGAAATCTTCTGAATACGGCTTAGCGGTTTAACCTCGACCTCGCCGAATTTCTCGAAGTCGACTTCGGGCAACGGCGGCAGCGCGAAACCGCCGCCCGGCGCGCCTGCCTGACCCGACAGGATCGACTTGACGAAGGCCTTCACATCCTCCTTGAGTACGCGCCCTTTCTGCCCGGTCGTTTTGACGTCGCCGAGATTGACACCGAGTTCGCGCGCGAACTTCCGGACCGACGGGCTGGCATGCGCCTTGCCGAAGGTCTGTTCGTTAATCGGCGGCAGTTTGCCGGCCGGCGCCGGCGTTGCGGCCGGCCGTGCGGCCGGAGCGGCGGCGGGTGCAGGTGCCGCCGTGGCGGCGGGCCTGGCGTCTGCAGCCGGCGCAGGCGCCCCTGGCTGGCTGGCGTCCGCCTCGACTTCCATGAGCAAAGCGCCCTGGCCGACGCTCTGACCGACTTCGACGGCGACGCTCAGGATCCTGCCGGAAACCGTCGACGGCACTTCCATCGCGGCCTTGTCGGTTTCCAGCGTGATCACGGGATCATCGACGCCGATATTTTTGCCGGCTATCGCCTGCACCTCGATAATTTCAGCCTCGGCGAAATCGCCGATATCCGGCACGAGGATCTGAACGGGACCGGCTGTCGCGGCCGGCGCTGCTGGCGCTTCCTGCTCCGCCGGCGGCGCGGATTCCGGCGCGGCTTCGACCGCAGCATCCGCGCTGGTCTCGACGACCACGACCAGGTCACCCTGGGAGACCCGCATGCCCGTGGCAACGGGCAATTCGACGATCGTGCCCTCGCCCGTCGACGGCACTTCCATCGCGGCCTTGTCGGTCTCGAGCGTAATCAGGGGGTCTTCGACGGAAATGTGATCGCCCACGCCAACCATGACCTCGACGACCTCTACATCGGCAAAGTCGCCCAGGTCGGGAACGCGGACTTCGTGACGATTCGACATGATTGCAAGCTACTCAGTAATCTTGTTGTTTATTTCTATAGTGTGACCGGATCCGGCTTGTCCGGATCGATGCCGAGGTCTTCGATCGCTTTCTGCACAGTCGCCGCATCCACGCTACCGTCATCGTGCAGGGCCTTCAGCGTTGCGAGCACGACGTGACGACGATCAACCTCGAAAAATTCGCGCAGCGCCTTGCGCGCGTCACTGCGGCCATAACCGTCAGTACCGAGCACGACGTAGCGCCCCGGAACCCATGGGCGGATCTGATCGGCCACGATCTGCATGTAGTCGGTCGCCGCGACGAACGGTCCCTGCCGCGCGATGAAACTCTGCGTGACGTACGAGTCCCGACGCGGCTCCTCCGGA
>CAZISL010000104.1:0-2619 GCA_964541975.1 uncultured Chromatiaceae bacterium
CGGCCATCAGCGCTTCCATGCTGGTCGGGAACAGCGCGAACGCGACCTGCATCTCACCGTTGTCGACCCGCCGCTCGAGTTCCGCGAGCCCACGGATGCCGCCGACGAAATCGATGCGCTCGTCGGTGCGTGGGTCTTCGATACCGAGGAACGGCGTGATCAGGTTGTCCTGAAGCAGCGCGACGTCCAGGCTCGCGACCGGGTCGTCGGACGGCACCCGGTCTGCGTGAATATCGAGGCGATACCAGCGGCCGTCCAGGTACATGCCGAAATGGGTCGGCTGCTCCGGTTTCGCGGGTTGGTCGGTCGGCGTCACGTCAAATGCCTCGGCGATTTCTTCTAGTAATTCTGCGGGCGTATGTCCGTTCAGATCCCTGACTACCCGATTGTAATCGAGAATTCGCGTCTCGTCGTGCGGAAACGCGACGCACAGGAAGTAGTTGTAGTCCTCGTCGCCGGTTTCGTTGGGGTTGTCGCCGCGACGAGCCGCCGCGACGCGCGATGCCGAGGCCGAGCGATGGTGCCCGTCCGCTATATACAGCGCGTTCATGTCGTCGAACGTTTCCGTCAGGGCCGCTATCTGGCGCGGATCGTCGATGATCCAGATCTTATGTCCAATACCGTCGTCGGCAACCAAATCGTAGACGGGCTCGCCGGCACTGACGTCGTCGAGGATCTTCCTGACCGCATCGGAGCTGCGGTAGGCGAGCAACACCGGGCCGGTCTGGGCGTTCAGCGCGGTGATCTGGCGCACGCGGTCGTCTTCCTTCTTGGGCCGCGTGAACTCGTGTTTGCGAATCCTGTTCGTGTCGTAGTCGGCGACGCTGCCCGCGCAGACGAGCCCAGTCTGTTCGTGCCCCCCCATGCGGAGCCGGTACGCGTAGTAGCGGGGCTGTTCGTCGCGGATCAGGACGCCGTCGTCGACCAATCGCTGCAGGTTCTCCGCCCCCTTGGCGTATACCTCGGGTGCGTAAGGATCCGTATCGGGCGGCATATCGATTTCGGGCTTGGATATGTGGAGAAAGCTCAGCGGGCGACCTTCCGCGCGCTGCCGCGCTTCCTCCGTATTCAGGACGTCGTAGGGCGGGGCGGCCACGTCCGCGGCGTGCTCCGGGGTCGGCCGCAGGCCGCGAAAAGGCTTGATCAGGGTCGTCATCGTTGCAGGTCCAAGAGCTTCGTTCGCGGGCGGTATGAGGGCTGGCAACTGTGCCCAACATTGGTTCCGCAGTCCAGCCGCGGCGGCACGGTGTTGGCGGCTCCCCGGCGTCTCGCTATTATCGTTCAATTGCAGCACGAGAGGCATTCGGATGGCATCGCCTGATCAACCCGCGACACGGGTCCTGGCCGAGATCGAGATTCGTGGGCCCGAGGCAGCCTGGGTGCTCCTGGCGCACCTCTACGGGGTGCTGGTGCCGATCGTCCTGGTGCTCGTTACGAATCACCACTGGGCGTACCTGGTCGAGACCGTCCACAACCCGCTCCTGTTTTATATTGCCGCGGTGTTGATGGTGGCCGGCAGCGCGTTCGAGGTTGCGCAGAATGCGATCGACAAATGGTACCTGACGCCGGAAACGGGGAGCGCCAACGGCGTCGGCTTCTGTGACATGCTCGCCTTCTGGTTTTTTACCGCGGGCCAGGCGCTGGTCGCCGTGGGCCTGGGAGGCGATGCGTGGTGGGTCGTCGCGATCGCCGCGGCTGCCGTCATTGTTTTCCCGATCAGTTATTTGACGCAGACCGCGCATTTCGCAGCGTCTGGCGTCGTCGGATTGCTCGTCGCGGTACTCGGTTACCTGGCCTTCGGGGACCCGGTCATCTTTTTGCCGCTGTTCCTGGTGTTCGCGACGATGGCCTTCTTTACCGCCTTGCTGCAGACGGGCGCACAGGTGTTGCATGGATTCACGACGATCGCCGCTTCATCGGGCATCTGGTTCTTTGCGTGGGCGGTGCACAATGGTGATGCCGGCACGCCGAATAGCTGGCTATTCACGTTGACGATACTGGCGATCGGAGCTGCCGGTGTCGTGGCCCTGCGGTCGCTGATGATGAGGTTGCCCGCCAGCGAGCGGATCGTGTCTTCGTCAGTCTGACGACAGCGCAGCCCGCTAGTCGGCCGAGCCGAATGTATAGAAGGTCTTGGCCGATTCGAGGGCGAGGCGCACACCGACACGTTCGGCGAGCGCCAGGGGCGTTTCAGGCCGCGTGAACGCTTCGGTCACCTGTCGTTCGAGGCTCTCTCCGGACTGGTTCATGACGTCCGACGCGGCGACCATGATGGCCGGGTAACGCTGGCCCTTCTTCTCGAAATACGTCGGGGTCGTCGCTCGAAGCGTGACGTCTCGATCGAGTAATTCGGAAAAGAACCGATCGAGGTCGCTCGGCGAGTCATCGATGCTGTGTGTGAGGTATTCGACAATGCCGGCGATACGGGACACGTAGGCATCGTCGATGCTGTGGCCCGCAGCCCTGGCCTCGGCCTCGAGTCGGTCTTTCTCGTCCTGCGCGGCCGGCGGGCCGAGGACGACGGTGATGTTGTCGATCGTGCTCATTGATCCTTGCTCAGGTTCGCCAGGCCGGGCGCATGGCGCTCCCAGTTCTGGCCGTCAAATTCCTCGATGTCGA
>CAZISL010000105.1:0-5692 GCA_964541975.1 uncultured Chromatiaceae bacterium
GGCATGTCGTAGTGCACGACGAAGCGCACGTTCGGCTTATCGATTCCCATGCCGAACGCGACGGTTGCCACCACGATCAGGATGTCATCGCGCAGGAAGCGCTCCTGCACGTCGCGCCGCACCTCGGACGGAAGGCCCGCATGGTAGGCCGCGGCCGATAGTCCCTGGAGCTGCAGGTACTCTGCGACCTCCTCGACACGCTTGCGCGACAGCGCATAAACGATGCCGGCCTCGCCCGGCTGCTTCGCGAGGAAACGCTGCAACTGATCCTTCGGCCGATGCTTCTCGAGCACCGTGTAGCGAATGTTCGGGCGATCGAAACTGGTCACATAGCGGGGCGCATCCAGCAGGCCGAGAATGCGCACGACGTCGTGACGCGTATGCGGGTCGGCCGTCGCCGTCAGGGCGATCAGCGGCACCGCCGGGAAACGCTCGCGCAACCCACCGAGCTGCGCGTACTCGGGCCGGAAGTCGTGGCCCCACTGCGATACACAGTGCGCCTCGTCGATCGCGATCAGGGCGACCTCGAGTTCATCGAGACGATCCGCAAAACCATTGCTCATCAGGCGCTCGGGCGCGACGTACAGAAGGTCGAGCTCGCCCGCGTGGAGCTTCGCCAGCGTCTGGCGCGCCACTGCGGCATCCATCGACGAGTTGTAGCAAGCGGCGCTGACGCCATTGGCGACCAGCGCATCGACCTGGTCCTTCATCAGCGAGATCAGCGGCGATACGACGATCGCGACGCCCGGCCGATGCAGCGCCGGCAACTGGTAGCAGAGCGACTTGCCGCCGCCGGTCGGCATCAGCACGAACGCACCCTGCCCGGCGATCAATCCTTCGATGATCTCCTGCTGGTGCGGTCGAAACTCGCGCAGGCCGAAGACCTGTCCAAGCGTGTCGTGAATCTGATTCGTTGATCCCTCGCCCGTATTCATTACAAATCGACGACGTTTTCCTTCAGCCATGGAACCAGGTTTGCGAAGTTGCATTCGCCGCGCTCGATCAACCCGATTAGAAAAGTGTGTGCATGGTCCGCATCGACATGAATTCGATAGCCGTTCAGCCGCAAGAATACGTCGGTTGCGAAGAATGCGATGCGCTTGTTCCCGTCCACAAACGGGTGATTCATCAGCAGAGATTCGAACAGTGCGGCAGCCATCTCGATGAGATCCGCATAGTATCCGGTTTGCGGCCGAAACAAAGCGCTCTCGAGAAGGCCTCCGTCGATCAGGCCGCCAGCGCCCCCGAATGCCTCGATGAGCCGATTGTGAATCGCCAGCAATTCGTCGAGGGTCAGGTACCGAACGCTACTTGGCAAGCAGTTCCCCGAGACGCTTATTGTCGACGATAGATTCTTCGAGATGTTCGATCACGACTGGTCGCACGCGACGGCGCTGCAGGTATTCGCGAATCGCCTCCGTCAACAATCCGGATACGCTCTGGTGACCGTCCCGGGCCATGGAACGCAGATCATTCCATACCTTCTCGTCGACCTTTGAGCTGACTTTGATCGCTGCCATAGCGACAATATAGCTTGACATATCAAGATTTGTCAAGAAACCCGTTCTCAACCCTTGCCACTGTTGCGTTTCGATGTTGCCCAGGCTCTGCAATTAGTCCGATCGATTTGCGCGATTCATGATAGTTTCGCGCCATGATGAAGCACCTGCATCGACCCGGAAACACCGCTTTCTTTGCTTTATTCCTGTATTTCGGTATCACCGCGGTAGCGAGCCTGGCCACGCCGCCAGCCATAGCCGATACGTCCGACTGGCAGCACTACGGTGGCAATGCGGGCGGTTCCCATTATTCGTCTCTGAAGCAGATCAACCGCAGCAACGTGGACGAACTCGAACTCGCGTGGTCGTACCGCACCGGTGACATCGAGCGTCACCCGGAACTGCGCGCCGGCATCGCGCTGAACATGACGCCGATCCTGCTGCCCGACGACGCCGGCAACTCGCTCGTGCTGTGCGCGGCGATGAATCGCGTCATCGCGCTCGATCCGACGACGGGCGAGGAACGCTGGGTATTCGACCCGGAAGTCGCCGTCGGACCGCCCGGCACCAAGTACCTGTGCCGCGGCGTCGCCTACTGGAACGACGATCAGGCCGAAGCGAACCAGGCCTGCGCGCATCGCATCTTCACCGGCGTCAAGGATCTACGCCTGATTGCCGTCGACGCGAAGACCGGCGAACCGTGCGCAGACTTCGGCGACAACGGCACGATGAACGTCCGCCCGATGATCTACGACGATGTGCCGAACCTGAACGAAGGAGACGTTCAGTTCTCGGCTCCGCCCGTCGTCGTCAACGACGTGGTCGTCATCGGCACGGCCGACAACACGAAATTCTGGCGCATCGACAGCCCGCGCGGCGAAGTTCGCGCCTTCGACGCCCGCACCGGCGAACTGCGCTGGAGCTTCGACCCGATCCCGCGCGATCCGGGCGACCCGGCCGCGGCGGACTGGACCGCGGAAGCCATGCGCACGACCGGCGGCGCGAACGTCTGGTCGCTGATGTCGGTCGACGAAGCACGCGGCCTGGTCTTCCTGCCGACCGCGACGGCCGGCCCGAACAATTTCGGCGGCTATCGCCCCGGCAATAATCGCTATGCGAATTCCGTAGTCGCACTGAACGCCGCGGATGGCAGCGTTGCGTGGCATTTCCAGACGCTGCACCACGACGTCTGGGACCTGGACCTGCCGTCGCAGCCGATACTCGTCGACCTCGACCTCGAGCTCGACGACGAGACGATCCCGGTCGTCATCCAACTCACCAAGCAGGGCCTGATCTTCGTCCTGCACCGCGAGACCGGCGAGCCGATTTTTCCGGTCGAGGAACGCCCGGTCCCGACCGACGGCGTGCCCGGCGAGGTTCTGTCTCCCACGCAGCCGTTCCCGACGCATCCCGCTCCGATGGGCAAGATCGGCATCACACCCGACGATGCGTGGGGCTTCACGATCTTCGACCGCGCCGTCTGCCGGGCCAAGATCGAGAGCTTCCGCACCGGCGGCCTGTACGAACCGCCAAGCTTCCAGGGCACGCTGACATTGCCGGGCGCGTCGATATTCAACTGGGGCGGTGCCGCGTTCGATCCCGAGACCCAGCGGTTGATCGTGCCGATCTCGCAGACGCCGATGTACACCCGGCTTACGCGCACCGACGAGATTCCCGAAGAGGTCAAGAACATGCCGCGCATGGGGCCGATCGGGCCGCCGATGGAGATGACCGGCACGCCCTACTCGTTCGAGTTCGCGCCGCTGATGTCACCGTCCTTCGCGCCGTGCACGTCGCCACCATGGGGCGAACTGGCGGCGATCGACCTGACCGGCGACACCGATACGGCCTGGCGCTTCGCGCTCGGGACGCTCGATGGATTGAGCCCGATTCCGATCCCGCTGAACTTCGGCACGCCCCTCGCCGGCGGCCCGACCGCGACGGCCGGCGGCGTCGTGTTCATCGGTGCGAGTTCCGACGAGAAGTTTCGCGCATTCGACACCGACACCGGCGAAAAACTCTGGGAGGTCGACACGCCGGCCCCCGCGCAGGCGACGCCGATGACGTACGAGGTCGACGGACGGCAATACGTCGTCGTCGCGGCCGGCGGGCACATATTCAAGGGCTTCAATAATATTTCCGACTGGATCGTCGCGTATGCACTGCCGGAGCGAAACGAATGAATAGAACACTGACGCGACGCGTCGTCACCGGGTGGCTCGTTCTGGCGAGCATGATCATCTGGCCGGATACAACGTTCGCCCAGGGCTTCGATCCGGCCAAGGTCGACTGGGAGAAGCTCAGCAAGATCCCGATGAAAGACGGCTTCATCAAGCAATTCGAAAAGAATTGCTCGTCGTGCCACGGCGAGGACCTGCGCGGCACCGGCCTCGGCACCCCACTGGTCGGGGTCGAGTTACGCCACGGCGACACCGTCAAGGAAATCGCCGCGAGCATCGCGCAGGGCTTCCCCGAAGCCAGCATGCCGCCGTGGTCAGAGACCCTGAACGAGTCGCAGATCTGGAACATGGCGCTGTACGTCGCGGAGCAACGCCAGGGCACGACGATTCTCGACAAGCGAAACGACATTCCGCTGGCGATCCCGACGGCAACCGTCAAAACCGATCTGCACGATTTCCGCATTCAGGTTATCGCCGACGGCCTCGACAAGATGCCGTTCTCGATCGCTCCCTTGCCGGACGGCAGCATCCTGCTGTCCGAGCGTATGCGCGGCCTGCGCATCATCTCGCGCGACGGCGCAAAGTCCGACTACATCAGCGGCACGCCACCCGTCTTTGACGACTCGGGGATTTTTCTCGGCCAGGTCATGGGGATCGGCTGGATGCTCGACGTCGCGCTCCACCCGGACTATGCGAACAATGGCTGGATCTATATCCACCACACCGATCGCTGCGACGACTGCAACGACCTGAGCCGCCGGGCCGGGCGCCCGGTATCGATGAACCGCCTGATTCGCGGCCGTATCAACAACGGAGCGTGGATCGACGAAGAAATCATCTGGCAGGGGGACATCGATGCCTACACGAACACGTCGGACCTCGCCGCTGGCGGCCGCATCGCCTTCGACGGCTACGACAACGTGTACATCAGCATCGGCATGAAAGGCGCGCTCGATTTCACCGGTATCCAGGATCTGGACCTGCCGTACGGGAAGATCATGCGCACGCACGACGACGGCAGGATCCCGTCGGACAACCCGTTCGTCGATACGCCCGACGCGTTGCCGGCCATCTATACCTATGGGCATCGCAGCGTACAGGGACTGGAGTACAACCCGGCGACGGGCGACCTGTGGAACACGGAGATGGGTCCGCGCGGCGGCGACGAACTCAACCGGCTCGTGCCCGGCGGCAACTACGGCTGGCCGGTGTTCACGAGCGGCGTGAACTACGACGGCAGGCCGGTGAACGTGGCGGGGAAACTCGGCATCGAACTCGCGGAAGAAGACGCGAAGTTTCCGGTCGTCGACATGACGCCGTCACCGGCGATCTCGAGCTTCATCTTCTATGACGGGACGAAGTTCCCGGAGTGGTCCGGTAACATTCTCGCCGGCACGCTGCGCGCGACCGACCTGCTGCGCATGGAAGTTGTCGATAACGAGGTCGTGCACACGGAGAAGCTGATTTCCGACCTGGCGCGTTTCAGAGATATCGAGACGGGTCCGAACGGCGAACTCTTTATATTATTGGAGCACGCGACGGGCGGGCAGATCATTCGACTGCTGCCCGCGGGATTGGAAGACGACTAGACGCCCGGGCTATTTACCGGCGTTCTGCTGCAGCCGTTTCGCCGTAATCCGCAGATCTCGAATCTTGGCGACGTACTTGCGGAAAAATTTTCTGCCGCTCTCGTCGCGCGGATCGACGAAGCCCATGTGCCGTTGACGTTGCCACAGGCGCTCTTCCCATTCGGCAATTGACTCACGATTCCTAACATCAATATGGTCGAGGACAGGCTTGAAGCCCTCGTTATACGGGTTGGCCATGACATTCCTTGTTTTTATTATTTCAGCCAACCCAAATTCTATGGCGGAACGCCGAGGCTCTGTGACGCTCGTTCGGGACAGATGTAAAAAACGGCGCGGCGACGCCGAATTTAACGGGCCAATTATTCCTTTATGTCAACGGATTATCAGAGTCCCATCGTCATTTCGCGCAGATCCGGATCATCCG